>JBPCVD010000726.1:0-6727 GCA_051010815.1 Rubripirellula sp. | reverse complement strand
AGCGTGAAGGGGCCTTCTGCCGTGCCTTTGAAGCGAATGTAGATTCCGTTCTTGGCTAGATTGCGAATCTTCTTGCGGATGACTTCGGCTGAATGCCATTGACTGGATCCCTGGCGAACTTGCAGATTGGGATCTTGCGAATTCTTGACGCGTTCACGCATCTCCGGCTCAGAATAAGGGCCATGTTCACCCTTCTGATCCTTGAGAAACCATTGAGATTGCGCCCCATCAGGCATATCGTTTCAAGCACTCCAAGTAGGTCGAAGGGGGGTTAGCGCACCGGGAACCCATATTAACTGATCCCAGAACTGCTCAACCCCTCTGCGGCGGACATTTTTCAGAAGCAAACATCCCGGTCGGTGTGACCGAAACGCCCACAATCAACAAGGCAGGGCATTGCCAGAGCGGGCCTGCGCAGGGAGTCGGTGGCCACGGTTGATCGGAAAACGTTGGGCTCGGCTGAGCAGTCAAGGCTTCGTGCGACCAAACTTGGACGGACATGGAGGTCACCGTGGATCGTTTGATTGCGATCGACGATTGACCCTAAAAACGGGCCGTTAGCCCGCTGATGACGTACTCACGCCCTCCGAAGCCGAATTCGACCACCGCGTGCAGTCGCTCATCGAGCGCCCACAACGTCCCGACCAGGAAGTTCCAAGGTCGCGGTTCGAACTGGTCGACCGAGACTTTGATGGGTCCGATCGGCGATTGTTCCTGGACGACCTCCACGGTTTGACGCGTGTCTTGGTACATCGCACCAATGTGGACCTCGCCCTTATAGCAAGGGTGATTGATCACGGCCCCAAACCGAGGCGTGATCACCAATGCGAATAGCTCGTTGGCGAGCTTGTCGAAGTCAGTATGGGAGTAGTTCACGTCCAGGGTAGCGAAATGTTTAGGCGTTCCCACAGCGACGGTTCCACCGCCGCCATACGTGAATCCGTTGAGACGAATGTTGATGGGAATCGCAAACGACGGAGAGCCTGGGAACGGGAATTGCTCGACGTTGACGACCAAATCACCCGTGGAACGCGTGTGGCCCGCGATCGCATAGACATTCATGCAGGGCAATATCCATAAGTCGGCACGCGCCACCTGATTGGATGCGACCACGTCAAACTCGTCGACACTCACTCGCTTCAATGAAGTCGGTGGATTGTTGCCTAGGCCAATCCGAACATCGCTAACGGCAACATGCCGACGCATCACGGTTGAGATGACGCTGAAGCCGACGGGCAAGGGCAAAGTCACCCCACGCGACTCGGCTTGTTCGCGCATGAGCGGTAGACAGAGGTTCGTGCGAGGCAAGAAGTCGAGACAACTACTTCCGTCACCCCATTTCAAACAGCAGTTCTTTGAGCCGCAGCCACGCGAGTTGCAGCCACGCGAGTTGCAACTCATTGCGTCGCAGCAGCCGTCGCAGTCCGCGTCGCAGTCCGCGTCGTTGTACAACTCGTTGGAGATCGAGTCACAAGCAGCCTCATCGCAGTCCTTTGCGAGCTTGCGATGCCACTCGGAAAACAGCGAGCACTCGGAGGCGGAAAGGCTGCCGACAGACAGCGACACGAGCATGCTCAGCCAAACAAGCCTGCAAGTTTGCGTTCCGCAACGATTCGACAAAATCCGCATAATCGGTCTCCCCGCAACTCGACATCGGCCCCTGGCGGCGGAACGATGTCCTGAACTACGTAAACGCCGGGGTTTTTCAACATTTGTCGCGTTCGATTGTGAAGGGATAACGGTTACGGGTTTTAATCCCGATTTCAGGCCGTGAAGCGATCATGCCGGCTGGGACATGACCTGGACGCTCATGACCTGGACGCTCATGACCTGGACGCTCATGTGCGACGCCCATGGTTTCGTGACCGCAAGTGCCACAGGCTTTTTCGGCAGCGAGTACTCATTCAGCGAGTACTCATTCAGCGAGTACTCGGGGCCAGGTTCGTGACCTGTTGGTGGATCTCGCCAAGCACCATCGGCAGGTAAATGATGCCGGTGTAGTGATTGGCCAGCATCTGGACATGATGCGATGCATCGAGTCGACCGGCATCGGCGAGCGCGGCGGCGCTGGAAGGAGGGACGACCGTGTCGAGGCTACCGCTGAAGAGCCATGTCCGCTCGGGGTCAAGGCGATGGGCGACACGTGTCGGCTCGATCGTCAGTACGGCGTCCTTCAAGCGTTGGCCGGTCAATCCCACTTTGGCCAATTCCTCACGGACCTTTGCCGCATCCTTCTGCCCATTCTCAATCAGATCGTACAGGTTACCGCCCGCCAGCACCAAGAAGACGCTGTCAAATCCGCAGTCGAGACTGCCTGCCGTTGCCGAGACGAAGCCGCCCAGGCTGGTGCCTTGCAATGCGATGTGTTTTGTGTCGACCAGAGGCATTGCCGCAACCGCGTCTCGCGCCCGCCGAACGTCGACGACCGATTGTTGCATGCTGCGAATGATGTTGACGTTTCGGGGGCGGCGTGTTCCGGTGCGTCGTTCTCCATAATGCGGCAGATGAATCAGGAAGGTGTGCAGACCCTGCATCCGCAAGGCTCGGGCAAACATACGCCCAACCGTCATCTGGCTTCCTGACTCGTGCACGATCACGATGGCACGCGCGAAACGCGGTCGGCTTTGTTCGTCTCGCGCAATGTACCACTCCATGGCGACCAAGTCGTTTCGTGGATCACCCGTGTCGACCGGCGAAGGAAACCGAACCAGGACATCGCCACGATCACTGCGTTGCGTTGTCTCAAATGTCGTGATGAATGACGTCGGTTCCCAGATCAAGCCCGCCACACAATCACGCGCGTCGGTGTCGTCGTCGTCAATTTCCTGCAATGTGTCTCGCGTTGAAATTTGACGATCAACGAGCGAACTTACGTTTTCAAAAAAGTCGCTCGGGCTATTGGTGTCGGGTGAAACCAGTTCTTTCGTCGGGTCAACGGAAGCGGCTTCGTTGCGAAGCGGTTTTGCATTCGGTAGCTCAGTCTGGTCGACATTTTGCACGCTCGAATGCCCCTCGCTATGCGGCCCGGTGGGTGGCTCTGCGGCGATCGCGGTGGTGACTAGTAACAGTGATGCGATCAGTCGAACAGGATAATTGCGTATCACAACGCTGTATCGAGCATGGGGTCTCGATCGAGCATAAGGTCCCAATCGCGTATGACGATTTGATGCTTTATCGTGGCCATGGCGGCTTCGCCGATGAAGTGTCATCGCTGGGCGAGCAGCAGACGCAGTGCCGCTGAGAGTTCGGGGCGTCTTACTGGTTTGGAGACATAGCCATCCATGCCCGCTTCGATGCAACGTTCTCGATCTCCCTTCATCACGTGCGCGGTCATGGCGATGATTGGGATCCGCTGACCGGTGAGTTGTTCTTGCTCGCGAATGATTTGGGTGGCCCGCAGCCCGTCGAGGACAGGCATTTGTAAGTCCATCAGAATAAGGTCGAAGTCGTCTTGTTTCCATTTCTCGATCGCGATTTGACCATTGGCAGCGATCGTGACCTCATGCCCCCATTTTTGCAGCAGGCCGACCGCAAGTTTTTGATTGGCAATGCCGTCTTCCACAAGCAAGATCCGCATTCCCGACATCTGTTGTTCCGCGGCGTCCAGGGCGTGTTCGTGTTCCTGGGGTACAGAATCAGGACGCGGACGGGTGCGAATCAAGGCCTCGCGTAGTTCCGACTGCTTGATCGGTTTCATCAGCTCCATCGAGAAGATTTCTCGGGGACGATTGTCGATCATGCTCCCGCCACCCAGGCCAATCACATGTTCGATCTCTGGATGGAGTTCGCGAATGCGGTGAGCCAGTGCGACACCGTCTAAATCTGGCATGTTCACATCGGTCAACACGACCAAATTCTCACACGTCGGCAACTCATTGAGAATCCGATCCGCCTCGCGACCTGAGGTTGCAGTCATGGGGATGACACCCCACGCGGAGGTCCAAGATTCAAGAATCCCAAGATTCGTTTCATTGTCATCGACGATCAACAGCGGCATCCCAACCAGTTCCGATCGATCCGTGCGACGGAGCGGATCGTCTGCCGGTCGGACGTAGCCCAAGGGAATGGTGAAGAAGAACTGGCTCCCTCGCCCGATCTCGCTGTCGAGTTCGATTCGACCTCCCATCAATTCGACCAGTCTCGATGAGATGGAAAGCCCAAGTCCCGTTCCGCCGAACTCCCGCGTCGTGGATGTATCCGCCTGCTCGAATTCTGCGAAGATCGCATCCCGTTTGTGGTCAGGGATGCCCATTCCAGTGTCAGAGATGTCGAATCGTATCCGGACACGTTTGTCGTTGATGAATTCGCGTCTCAGCGATAGCACGACCTCTCCCGACTCGGTGAATTTGATGGCGTTCCCGATCAGATTGACCAACACCTGACGCAAACGTGCCGGATCGCCCTCCACAACTCGTGGAACGTTCGAATCGGCGGACCAGGCGAGCTCGATCTTTTTCGAGTGTGCTCGTAACGCCAACGATTTGACGATGTCTCCCATTTCTTCCCGAAGGTCAAAGCGGATCGACTCGAGCGAGATCTTTCCTGCCTCAATTTTTGAGAAGTCCAAAATCTCGTTGATGATCGACAGCAGTGACTCGCCTGAGTCGAGGACGGTCGTCAGGTAATCCTTTTGTGTCGGCGTGAGATCTGTGTCTAGGGCAAGCTCCGTAAGTCCGATCACGGCATTCATGGGGGTTCGAATCTCATGGCTCATGTTGGCCAGAAATTCGCTTTTCGCACGGTTGGCGTTTTCGCTTTCTTCCCGAGCCGCTTCCGTCTCACGCCGCGCGCTGTCTTCACCAATTTTAAAGGCCAGCGTCAAGCTAAATGCGCACAGGATGATTCCCATCGCCGCCAAAGCATTCAGCAATCGCATCGACTCGATGCTGATGTCCTCGGGAATGCGGATCTGGTAAAAGTCCAAACACAAATACGCGACGCATGAGACGCAGCTGAGCGTGGCCCAAACGATACCGCCGCGAATGCCGCACAGAATCAATGCAATGATCGGAACCGACGGCAGCCACCACAGGGCAGGTGAATCGATGCCGCCCGTGATAG
Source organism: Rubripirellula sp. (assembly GCA_051010815.1). GTDB lineage: Bacteria > Planctomycetota > Planctomycetia > Pirellulales > Pirellulaceae > Rubripirellula. Next base: position 1,666 of record JBPCVD010000726.1, on the reverse strand, counting down.
CCGACAATCCGATGAGGCAGACGAAAACGGAGGTGGCAATCAAGTGCCCCGTCAACGCCGCCGATTTCGTCCAGAGTATTGAGAGGACCGACGCGAACAAAGCGGCTGCCACGCACGCGATCATGATTGCCCCACGCGTGGAGCCCAATAGCCAGTACAGCGGTCCAAACACGGGCGTCCAGAAGAACATGGCGGCCCCAAAAATGATTGCACGCCGAGCCTGTCGCCGATCGGAGGGATCCGTCAGGTCAGATGGAGTGAGCGAATCGAAGACGCGTTGCATCAAGTTCCGCATTGGCTTTTTATGGGACTCGCGTGCCAGACTGCAGTCCTCCCATTCTAACCTCATTCTCAAGAACAAACGAAACGTTTCGCTCTTGAGTTTCAAGGGACGACCTGCCGATCGCCCGTCTCAATTCGCTAATCGTTGCAGGTTCAACGTGTTGGACATTTGCTGAACGGATGACAAGCGGCTTCCGGCGCGCGATCGGTATTCATTGGCATTATCGAAGCCCGCTCGAGAGCTGAGTGGGATCGGATCACTCGGATTCCCAGCCAACCGGTTGGGTCCACGCCTGCTGCTTCTGGTCCTTGAAAGAGGGGTCAGGGTGCGGCAAGCTGCACGTGACGACTGCGCGAACATACAGTTCGTTTCCTTGCAGCGTGTAGCTTGGCGACAATTCGTCAGAACGTCCCACACAAACACCCACGCGCTCTTCTCCGGTTGCGGTGTCCCTCTTAAGCGTCGCGATGAACTCGGTTTGATAGGTCACGCCATCTTGTGGCTGGATGGTGAGGCTGAGCTTCTTCTGATCCCGATCGAACGTCAGCTCCTTGAACGTCACTCCGCTGGAAGCGTAAAAGTCGCCTCGTTTCATGGCGCGAATCAGGTGTTCCGGAGTTAGGTATCGGCTGCGGACCATTACCCACCCCCGGCCTGGTCTCGATCCCGGCTTGCCGTGGTACTCATGACTGTCGTCCGTCGCGATTCCCATCATCGGTGGGACGTTGAGCGACGTGCGGCGAATCGCATTCACCAAGTCCCAGATGCGTTCGACACTTGGGTGCGTGTCGTCGCCAAGTTGGTTGACACCGGGGTGTCCGTTGTACACCTCATAGAATCTTTCCGAGATCACAGCGGCCAAGTCTTCTGCCGTCACGGCGTAACCGAAATTGGGGTGATTCAAGTGCGGAAGCACCTCGCGACCATGGCTCTTTTCATGCTCGAGAATCGCACGAAGATTGTTTTGCATCGTTTCGCGAACCGTCTTTCCTCCTGCGGGCGAGATTACCTCGGCAAGATTGGTCGCGTTGATGTGAACGGGCTTGCCTTCGGCTTTGTCACTGATCTCCTCCGCTGGAATCAGAATGAATTGGTCGCGTTGCTCCAGTAGGTACCGGAATTCGTCCAGCGGCTTCAGTCGTACCTGGAAATTGTCAGTGCCCGGCTCGCCGCGGGTTTCGACCCATGCGTCTCCAAAGCGATCTCGGTATCGCTCCAGGATTCCATCATCACTTCTCGCGACAATCGTCTTGTACTTCATCCATCGCATGCCTTCGCTCAGGACATTGTGGTCGGTGAGGGCCAGGAAGTTGTAATCATGGCTGCGATACCAGTCCGCGATCATCTCGGGGAATTGGTCGCCATCGCTCCACAAGGAATGAG
>JBPCVD010000725.1:0-5494 GCA_051010815.1 Rubripirellula sp. | reverse complement strand
CACCCTGGCAGAACAGGCAAATGGCGAGCGCAAGCAGCTTGAAAGATCTCATCGAACAAACACCGGGAGAGAGTGGCAAGGCGGGAATCGGCCATCATAGCCGCTATCCATACCGCATTCCCGGGATTCGAGTCCTTCCCCGATTCACTTCACAATCGGTGCGTGGGACGTTCCATACCATGATGCCAGCTGGCATCACTCGGTCCAACGCTCGCTCGCCTCAACGCGGCATCGCTACCCTTAGACACTCGGCAGATGACGAAGTGTCAACACGCCATCGATGCCACGAATTGCGTTGAGCGTCTCTTCGGTGATTTCGCCATCAAGATCGATGATCGTGTAAGCGACGTCCCCACGCGACTTGTTCAGCAAATCCGCAATATTCTGCCCGGCGTTGGCGAGGATCGTTGAAATCTGACCCACCATGTTTGGCACATTGGCGTTGGCGATGGTGATCCGGCTGCCACTGCTGCGAGGCATGAACGCTTCGGGGAAGTTGACCGAATTGCGGACGGTGCCGTCTTCGAGGTACTCCCGAACACTGTCAGCCACCATCACCGCACAATTCTCTTCCGCTTCGTCGGTCGATGCACCTAGGTGTGGGAAAGAGATCACCTTGGGGTGTTTCAAAAGTTGGCCCGTTGGAAAATCAATGATATACGAATGCAAGTGACCGCTATCGAGAGCTGCCAACACAGCGTCATCGTCGCAGATGCCTCCACGAGCTAAATTCACCAAGACACTGCCTTTCGGCATCATCTTGATACGTTCGGCGTTGGCCAACCCGCGTGTCGCATCCAGCAGGGGCACGTGGACCGAGATCGCATCGCACTGAGTAAACAGATGATCGACACTCACAGCCTTTTCCACGCCACTGGAAAGCTGCCAAGCGCTTTGAACGGAGATCAATGGATCGTAGCCGACGACCTTCATGCCGAGCGAAAGAGCGGCGTTCGCCACCCGAACGCCGATTGCACCAAGTCCGATCACACCAAGCGTCTTGGATGGCAGTTCCGAACCGACAAAGTTCTTCTTGCCAGATTCCACGGCCGTCGAGATCTCGGCATCGCTTCCTTCCAATCCATCAGCAAATCGCATGGCGTCGCCGATGTTTCGGGAAGCCATCAACAATCCGGCCAAGACAAGTTCCTTGACCGCATTGGCGTTCGCACCCGGCGCGTTGAATACGGGGACGCCCCGTTCCGTCATCTTTTCAACCGGGATGTTATTGACACCAGCACCCGCGCGACCGATCGCTGCAACGGATTCGGGAATCTCCATGTCGTGCATTTTGAAAGAACGCAACAACACGGCATCAGGATGGCTGATTTCAGATGCAACTTCGTAGCTCTCACGTGGAAGACGCTGAAGGCCCTTCACTGAAATGTTGTTCAACGTGAGGATTTTGTACATAGGAAGCGATAGTAGATGCAGGTTGAAAGAAATTGAGAGACCGACTGGCGTGCGTCGACTAGCCGTTCTTGGATGCGAAGTCCTTCATGAAGTTGGCAAGCGTCTCGACACCTTCGCGCGGCATGGCGTTGTAGATGCTTGCTCGAATGCCACCGACACTGCGGTGTCCCTTCAAACTGGACAAATCATTCTCTGCAGCTTCGGAGATGAACTTTGCCTGACGATCATCATCTGGCAGCGTAAACGTTACGTTCATCAGCGAGCGACATTCGGGACGTGCATGGCCGGTATAGAAGTCGCCGTGCGCATCAATGACGTCATACAGCAACTGAGCTTTCTCGCGATTCTGCTTCTCCATGGTGGCCAGACCACCAATGTCATCCGCCAGCCAATGGGCGACCTTGCCGAGAACATAAATCGGGAACGTCGGCGGAGTGTTCCACATGGACCCACCACCCTCGTGATTCCTGTACTGCAGGTATCCCGGCAACGAATCGCTGCCACGCTCCAACAGGTCGCGACGAATCACCACGACCGTCACACCCGCAGGGCCGGCATTCTTTTGAGCACAGGCATAGATGATTCCATACTTGTCGATCGGCAATGGGCGACACAGAAAATCACTCGAAGCATCGCTTACCAGCGGCACCGAATCGGGGCACACTGGCTCCGAAGCGTACTGCACGCCCTGAATCGTCTCGTTGCTGCAGTAGTACAGATAGGCTGCATCATCACGAACCGAGTAATCACTTTCAGTCGGGACATGGTTGTAGTTCGAGTCTTTTGCGTCGAAGATCGCTTCCACCGAGCCTTCCTTCTTGGCCTCGGCGATCGCCTTCTTACCCCAAGACCCCGTGGTCAAGTAGTTGGCCGTTTTGTCCGTGCCACGCAGCAAGTTGGCGGGGATCATGGAGAACTGCAGAGCCGCTCCACCTTGCAAAAACAACACGGCGTAGTCGTCCGACACTCCCAGTAGTGACCGGAGCGTCGCCTCAGCATCCTCGATGATGTCGACAAAGTGTTTCCCACGATGACTGATTTCCAGCACTGACGCCCCCGCGCCTGGCAAACAAAGCAGCTCTTCCTGAACTTGCTGAAGAACCGGTAATGGCAAGGCAGCGGGCCCGGCTGAAAAGTTGTAGGCTCGCTGAGCGGTCGCGGTGGCGCTCATCTTTTACGTTTCCTGTAATGGAATAGCAGTCGAACGAGGGGAGCTCGCCGAGATGCGGGGCAAGTAAGCGTGGAATTCTAAGCTTCCGACCGTCAGTTCGGAAGGTTGCGAAAACTCGGCAGCGGCAATCGACCGCGGAACTCCAGCAATTCTTCCGCGATAGGACCCCAGTGGCGATCAGTTCCCCAGAAACTGGCATGCGACCGAGGCAAAATTCGACGCTGACCGGCTCGACAGCGCTCTCTTTTTCGGTCTGTCTTCCACGGTGACGGCTCGGCCGATCTCGCTCCAAGCGGCCGAACCCACCGGCCTCGGCGGGCAGCCGTTTGAACCAAGTCAGCTGCAAACCTGACGACTGGGCTTCCGACCCATTCACGACGACTGAAGCGAGACAACGAAAGTTGCGGTACCCGTCAAACCCCCGAGGGAAAGGGGTCGACGAGACTCTCGATTAGAATCCGAATTCTCGCAGCCAGCGATCGACCTGATCAACATCCAGGTCCCTCTCAGGTTTCGCTGCGTGAGAATCGTCATCCCCCTCCCCTGCCCTGTTCTTTGTCGCGCCGCTTCGCTTGGCGGCCAACTGAACCCGGCCATCGAGCAGATCGTCTAACCACTCCTGCGATTCAAACGGCGCGCATCCTCGGCGCCGTGACGCAGCTTGGACACGGCGGTCCGACGAAACCACCGACAGACTCTTCGGGGCCGAGTGCGACGCAATCAACTCCTCAAGCAGATCATCCGCCTCGGGATACCCCACCGCAAAGCGAACCTTGATGCCCTCCATTTCAAATTGATGGGGGCGGTCACGTGGCGGGTTGGCCGCATCAAAAACAACGCACGTTCTTTTCCGCACGTCATCTGGCAAATGATCCACCAACCTGCGAATCAAAGACATTCGCTCACGTTGCAACCACATGGGATCCGACCGTGAACGATCGAACCCTGGTGCGTTGCTTGACCGCAGCATTGCGTTGGGAGGTGCGACGGGCGCGACGACGTTGTATCCGTCGATCAGTAACAGCAGTGACAACGGTTGAACTCCCCAACGGTCGGCTGGCTGACCCAGATCGTGAGTGGCAACAGATGCCGACACCGATCCACGGTCCGTCGAACTCAATCCTGCCGAACCTTGTGAGCGTGACTCTATCACACAACTCGCGTGATCGATACGAGTTGGCCCGTCGAACACCGAAGGTGAACGTTGGTCTTGCAGCCTTAAGGAAGCCGCTCAATCGATTCCCTGGATCACGCGAACGTCGGGCCCAGAATAGAGCTGATAGGCTTTCATCCCGAATAACCCCATCATACCGACAGCAAGAACCACAGCTCCGATCAGTTTCCACTGATCAGCGCCACCGACTGAAACCGACCAACTGCGGCGGTCGAGCTTTTTGCGTTTCGCTTTTGGAAGTCGGCCACGCTTATTCGACTTCGAGGGAACGGCGGCAGCCTTTCCAGGGTTACGACGATCAAGCTCTTGACTCGATTGGCGTGTGGTATTCGCTGCCATCTCTGATTTTGGACCCGATGATGGAGGAATCGCATCATCACTGAACACATCTTCAAATGCGTCCACGTCATCGGTCACCGTTAACGCCGAATCGTCGGCGAACACATCGCTGTCTTCAGTACTATCATGAGTCGCGCGAATGTCATCGTAACGGCGTTCACGATCGGCGGTATCTTCTGTTTCCAAGAACCCGGCCACATCCACATCATGCCAAGGCTCGCCGCGAAGCATCGATGGGCCACCGGTCGACACGGCAGAGGCTTCGGACATGGGAGCCGGCGATTCGGATCCGTCTTCAAGACCAATTTGAAACAGCACTTTCCCACAGCGCAGTTCACTGCCGTTGGACAGGTCGTACCACTTCCGAGGTTGAAGCCGCGAACTGTTCACATAAGCCCCAGCAGAACTATCTAGATCCATCACGCGCAGACCGTCTTCGTCATGATGCAACAAGCAGTGCCGCCTGCTGACCGAACGACTCTTTGGCCGAATCTGGCATTCGTTGTGCCGGCCGATCATGTAGTACCCGGCACGTAACGGCGCTTCGAGGCCGGCACGGCTACCCACCGCTAGGATCAATCGAGCGGACATCGTTTGGGAGATTCCTGGACGGAGCACTTTTTTTCGATGCCCATTGGCATCGCCATAAAGGTGGTTCATTCGCGAAGGATGACGAGACTCTTGCCGCTTTCAGTCACTTTGATCTTGGGCGGTGGATTCTCAAGCGGTTTGGACATCGAATGCACGCCCAAACCCACCACAGCAACCAAGGCCATCACAGCAACGGCCAGTCCGAAGCCAAGCAGTAGCTGCTGCGAAGAACCACCGTTATCTGAGACCGACGATGACGACTTGGATGAGCGTTTTGATTTCGCCGGAGATTTCGCTAGCGCGGCCGGAGAGTAAACCGACGACGTCGCCGCGGCGGTTCCAACCGATTGCATTCCAAGATCCATCGGGGGCAGACTGCCGAAGTCGATCTCATCGTCAATCGGCGACACAACGACTTCACCATCCGCGGAGAGCGAGGAGTCATCGAGTGTCGCTTGATAGGTTGCGTCATCCACAACTGTGTCACCCGCAGGCGCAACGACTCGACGTGTCCGCGGCCCATCCGACACTGGTGCCCCCATCCGCTTTAGCTGCGTGAGCAACTCAACGGCTGAATTTGGTCGATCATCCGGTTTTTTCGCGGCCATCCGAGTGATGAGGTCAGCGAATGCATCGGGGCAATCTTCTCGGAGCAAACGGACATCGGGCATCGGCGTGGTCTGATGCTTCGCCAATCGCTGCGCCGCCGTCCCAGCGAAAGGAGCTTGGCCAGTCAGCAGATAATAGGTGGTGCATCCAAGCGAGTAGATGTCAGCCCGGGCATCGACTGTTTTACTGTTGAGAGC
>JBPCVD010000724.1:0-5868 GCA_051010815.1 Rubripirellula sp. | reverse complement strand
GCGACATGCCTGCTTCGCTCCTTCCATTTTGTGGAGCACCCGTGGGGTCGCGTTTTCTCGACCGGTACAGGTTTGCCGGCCAGCAAGGCTTCTACCGCGTTCTTTGCATCGGGATGTTTGACGGTCGCTGGATCTGGAAGACGGGAGTCATCGAATCGACCGTTGTAACGCAGTTTGCGGTTTTTGTCGAAGACGAATACGTGCGGCGTTGCCAGGCATCCGTAGGCCCGCGCCGTCAGTTGCTCTTCGCCGTCATACAGAAACGGGAATTCCCATCCGAGGTCTTCGGAGTAGCGTTTGGAGTCTTCAAAAGTTTCGTCGTAGATGCTGTGGCCGAATTCGTCCGGACGCAGTCCCGAGGAATGATTGGGATTGATGGCGACGATCTGAAAGCTGTGGTCCTTCATATCGCTGACAAACGTTTGCAACCGATCCTCGACGCCATGCGACGTTGGGCAGTGCGTCCCGGTAAAATAGATCATCAAGACTTCCGGGGCCGAAAAGTCGTCGAGTGTGTAGGCCCGCCCGTCGACGCCGGGGAGTTTGAAGTCGGGTGCAGCGTCGCCAATCTCAAGCGTCTGAAAGCCTTTGGGCAGGTCGTTCGGGCTCGCGGCGTCCAGCGTCTGAATGCTGAATATCGATGCGAGTAGTAACAAACCTAAAGAGGCAAAGAATGGATTCAGCGGGCGAGGGACGGGCGGCATCGAAATTTTCTCCGTTGAGAAACGTATTTGAGCGTGGGTTGTTTGAGTGCATCCCGCTCTCGTAAGGATCACGGGTTGGGATGTCATGATCACGGCAAAGTCTTGCCGATGCTCCCTAGTCAGCCGGCACCCAACCGCAGATTTTTTCCGACACGATGTGGTGTGAGCGGTTGCCTTCGAGCCATTCGGGGCACACGCGTGACAAGCATGGCCCCAAGAAGACATCGTCGAGAATCAGTTGGTGGCGAGTTCTTTGACGCGAATGTTCTTCCAGAGAACTTTGCCTTTGGATCCCTTGTGGATCTGAAGCCCGAAGAACCCCTCGGAGTAAGTCCCGTCATCAATCCAGTGCGAGACAGGGACGCCATTGATCCACGTTTTGACAACATTGCCTTTCGCAGAGATGGTGAGGCGGTTCCATCCGGTGCGGTCCAAAGCCGCGCGAGCCTCTTTGTGTTCTTTTAGCCATACCGGATAGAAATAGCCGCCGCAGCTTTGGCCGTAGATGCCACCCGACCAGTATCGGTCGCCGGTGATGCCTTCCATTTCTGCTTGGGGACCAAACACCGTGACGCCGTTCTTGCCGGGTTTCGTCTGGGCGTGGAACATCACACCCGAGTTGCCGTCGACTTCCCATTTCATGTCGCAGGTGAAGACAAAGTCTTTGTAGTCGCTTTTGTCAGTCGACAAGTATGTGCTGGGCGAGCCTGGGACGCATGTGCCGACCAGGAGTCCGTCAACCGCTTCAAATTTGCAGGTGCCACCCTTCGGGGTCCAGCCGGAAAGATCTTTGCCGTTGAACAACGGCGTGAAACCTTCGCTAAGTTCAGGTTCGGCGTCGGTATTGAGTAGCATCTCATCCGGCTTGGGCGCATTGTCCTGCGTCTTGTATTTCTTGTGCCAGGCGCCTTGAGATTCGTCAACGGTGCCTGCCTGGGCGACGCCGGCCAGAAGGCAAGCGGTAGCAATTCCGAACATGGTGACGCGACGGGGCAGTCGACGAGAGGTCGTGAGGCTTGATCGTGTTTGCATTGTCTGAGTTTTGAGAGACGGTAGTGGGTGCTTCTTGGACGACCACGCGGTCACCTCAAGGCTCCCAGTTTAGCGATCTGATTCCCGACGCGTGCAACTTCTCGGCATCGGTCCGCGGGGCAGCGTTCGCCGAAACTCAGCGACCGAGCGAGATTACGAGTAAAACGGCCGCGGAAACGAGGTTGCGCTAGTTGTCGACCTTCACGGCGGAGATAGGGTCGGCCGCGATTCGCTCGTCCGAAAGCGTGAATTCAAGCACTGGCCCAGCGGCTTCGGGATGCGAAGGGCTGGCAAAGGCGTGCACCAAACTTCGGCCTTCGCCATCAATGTGGCTCGTTTCCCTCAGCAGGATCAATGAGATCGGGCGATCGGCGTGTTCCTTGATGAATTCGAGCAGTCCTTCGCCCTCGATTCCGTAGACACCGGTGTGGCGACTGCGTTTGATTTCGAACTTGCCCAACAGTTCGCCGTCCTCGGGCGAGGGTGCTTCTTCCCAAGTCGAATCCATTTTCCAGTCATGTTTCGCTTCGCTGGTGACACCGTAGATCGCGAATCGGTTGATCTTGGGAAGCCGACTGGCGAAGCCGATTCCACTCGGTACCAGGTTGAGCCGAAGCTTTGCCGAAACCACCGAATCCATGTCGATGTCAGAAACGTCGAAAGAGAATACTGCGCGGCGATCAAATCCATTTCCAGTGCGTGACTGTCGCAGCAGGAGCATGTCAGGATGAAGCCATTTGCGTTTGTTGTTGCGAATCATCGAGGTCGCACGGCCGTCAGTGTTGACTCTTACGACTTGAGATTCGGTCACCAGCTCCTGTTCCGGGGGCGGACCATCGGCGGAGCTGAGTATGGCATCCTGAATCGAAGCTGTCGCACGATCAGTCAACCTGACTTGCTTGTCAGACTCGTCGAGGTGAACGGAGATTTCACCGGACAACACTTCGAAGTCGGAGCGTGATCGATCGCCATCGACTTGAACGGCGAATTGGGTTCCATAGTCAACCGCATATCCATCGGGTGTTTCTAATATGAAGCCGATCGCCGAATCGGGGACGTTGACCATTGCGATTCCCGACATCAATCGGGTTCGCATCTTGGTTTTGAGAATCAGTTTCGCGGGAGCTTCGAGCGTCAATTCGGCCCCCGATCGAAAGCGAATCGTCGCGATGCCTGAAGTGAGCTTCAGATAGCCGGGGGTGAGTTTCGAGCCAGGTTCGGTTGGAAGCGAACTCTCCCACGATGCGTCCTCGACCGAAAGCAGCGTGGCGATCACTGGTGGCTGGGTAAATTGTGACCAAGCGAGAGTCGCGATCATGACGCTAGCGGCCGTCGCTACCAACCACGAGAGTGGTGCCAACGCGATCAGTCGCTTGCGCTGGATGTCACCGATCGCCGGTTCCGTGTGCGAACGTTCGCTGTTTTCGTTGACGGCAATTCGTTCCAGTGCGATCTCGCGCAAGCCAGCATCCGTCTGTGCCTCCATCACAAGTTGGCGACGCAACTGGGGGTCGGCTTCGAGGCGTTTATCCAGTTCCGCGATCTCTTCGGCGGTCGCTTCGCCCTGCAGGTATCGTTGTAAGAGAGTTTCAGATTTCATTTCAGGTCGTTTGGATATTGCGTTCAATGCAAAGCGACAGTTTTCCTCTCAGCCTTCCAAGAAGTTTGTACAAGGCGTTGGCCGATTTGCCCTTTTGTTCAGCGAGCGTGCGGACACGTCCGTCGCCGGCGTATGGGGCGAGTAGCAATTCCTGGTGCGGCTGAGAAAACTGATTCAGGCAGCTCCGAAGTGCGGTTCGCGCCGCGTCGTGAGTCTCGGAGTCGATCGCCGCCGCCTCATTGGCAAGCAGTTCCAGCACGCCTTCGCTGAACACATGGCGGTTGCGTCTCATCACGCTGATCGCTGACAAGCACTTAAAGCGAACGATCACTTTTGCCCAAGGGAGGAATCCAGACTCTGAGTCGAGCTGGGCGAATTTTTGCCAAAGCGTCATGCTCGCCTCCTGGATCACTTCATCCACCGCGTGCCAATCGGGCAATAGCGACCGAGCGAACGCACGCAGTGCAGGCTCATGTTGCATCAGCAGGCGCATGAAGTCCCCCTCGGAAAGTGGTCCGCTTGGAGCTTCGTTCGTTTCCTCGTGACTGCTCATGCGTACTCTTATTTGCATGACAGGTGGAACCTGCCGAGATTTCAGTCATGTTGGACAAAAAAAGCGCGGGAAATCTCGCCAAGCGAACCGTGCTTGCCGATTGGCGTCCGCTTCACGCGGTTTTCCGCACTAAGTTCATGCCTTCTCGTCCACGATAGGTCAGGAGCATCGAGCCGACCGGAGCACCCGACTCGAAAACGGCTTCGAAAAAAGTGTGCTCGCCCGGCCAGGGGTAGGCAAAGAACAGGTCGAAGTCTTCCAGCTCCAATCCGATCTCATCGTAGACGTCCCCCTCTTCGGTTTCGACATGACGAACGTCCGAGAAGGCTTCGATCAAACCGGAGGTATCACGTGGCACGAAGCTGCCGGCAAAGAATTTCGCGTCGAGGCTCAGGTCGTCCGCCAGGCTTGATGCCTGATCCACCAATTCCGGTTCAATTTCGATTCCCACCGCTTCCATGCCGCGCAGCGCTGCCAGCATCGCGGCAACTCCGAATCCGCTGCCGAACTCAAGAAAACGGTCGCCGGTTAACAGATGTTGTTCCTCGATCCAGCATAGCGCTTGTGCTGCCAACCAAAAGTCGCAAGTGACGAAGTTCTCGATGACTTTTTGGTCGGCAAGCATGAACGCCTCGATGCGATCATTGGCTTCGTCGATGAGTTTCTCGGCGCTGCTTGGCAGTCGCACATCACGAATGGAGTCGGGAATGAGGATTTGCTCAAGGCTCACGTGTCGGTCTCTGTGTCTCATTGGGTGAGGGTGATCCAACGGCGCCACATCTAAAAACATGACGAACCGTAGTCTCTTCGCTTGGAGAATATCGCAAGCGGGATTCCATTGGACCCCCACGCCAACGTAGCCGACATCGATTCGACGCAATCACGTCGAAGGTCTTTTCGCTATGACCAGGGAGTGGAAGTCCAGGGAGTGGAACGTCAGCGTGTCAGCTCCAGTCCACTCACTAGACTTGGTCCGGAACCGTGAAGCCGTCACGGTCGGGCCTTGTCAACAACTTATCCGCCTCCGCGTCACCGACGAAACGCTCGGCATTTGGATCGAAGTTGACCGTGCGATTGACGCGGTAAGCGATGTTCGCGAGGTGACAAAGCGCGGAAGACATGTGGCCCTGCTCGATTTCGGCGGACAGATCCTCGGGGCGCCGCGATCGTACCGCGAGTGCCCAATTGCGAAAATGAGGCAGATTCGAAATAGGGCTGCCTTCTTCGAAGGCGCTCGGTCCGGCTTCCCGCTTGCGTCCCAGGAAAGTGTAGTAGCTGGAGTAATCTGGAATGATCATGGTCCCCTCGGTGCCGAGGAAGATGGCGCCGACCGGAAAGTCCTTCTGGACAAACGGGTACTTGTCACGAAAACCGGCCTCCGCGTTGGTATACCAGTCACGAACCTCAAACTCGATCATCTTTCCGTTTCCGAAACGCATCGATGTCGATAGCACGCCCGGAGTTTCCGCGCTGCTCTGATGCACGTTCTCTTGCATGTAGTTGGTGCCGACCGAAGAGGCTTGCACTGGATGGTCATCCAGTTTGAGTCCCCAGCGAAGGATGTCCATTTGGTGAACGCCCTGGTTACCAATTTCTCCGTTGCCGTAGTCCCAGATCCAATGCCAGCGTCTGTGTTGGAAATTACTGAACTCATGCACGGGGGCGGGGCCGCACCAAGCGTTCCAGTCGAGCCCCTTGGGTACGGGACGTGGCGCATGTTTGCCGAGATCACCACGGATTTTGTAGGCGATGCCTCTCGCAAAATAGACGTCTCCAATCACGCCCTCGTGCAACTTTTCAATGCCTTCCATGATGTTGGGTGACGATCGACATTGAGTGCCATGTTGGACGATTCGGTTGTACTTGTTGGCCGCCTCTACCATCTTTCTGCCTTCGAAGATGTTGTGCGATCCCGGCTTCTCGACGTAGACATCTTTGCCTGCCTGGCATCCCCAGATCACGTTGAGGGAATGCCAATG
>JBPCVD010000723.1:0-11619 GCA_051010815.1 Rubripirellula sp. | reverse complement strand
ACCCGGGGCAAAGTGATCAGCTCGAGATCCATTTCGATTTGGTCGCCTTTGCGGAACTGTCGGATACCCGCCGGCGGGACCAATTCTAAATCCAAATTGGGTGGGTTCGCGGCATGAACAGGCGACCTCAAGACCGGTTGCGTATAGGTTTTGTCGCCGATCACAGCTTTGAACTTGCGAATGACGATTGCGCGATATCCATTCGGCTTCGGTTTTCTCGCAGATGTTTCCGAGGCGCCCGGGAATGCAATCCAGTGGGGGCCCGGACCTGCCAACTCCACGTCATCAAGAAAAACATCGCCTTTGCGTAGCGTGACCGGAACATCGTCTTCGCTTTGAAGACCCTCCGCATTGCCATACGCGATTCGGGGAGTCTGGTAGCTGTGCGTTCGACCAAGCTTGAACAGCCAAATATTCTTGGCTGTGACATCGCGTGCAAATGTGTATCGCAGTTTTTGAAACGTGCGGCAGTAATCGTCCGTTCGAAGCGTTTGGATTTCGGCCGTGAAATCAACCTCCTGGTTGGCACCGTAGCAGCCTTCGTGCCTGACATCTGTCAGGCAGGGTCCGTGAGCAAGGTAGGCCGTTTTTAACTGATTTTGAAAGTACTTCTTCTGCGTCGAATCCTGAATGTTTAGCCAATCACCGCCCCATCCCGCATCCGTCCAATTCCATCTTTTTCCGTCGATGCCTGATCGGGTCATCAGCATCCGGATGTCCGTGATGGCGACGTCGACAAGGCTCATGTCCATGTCAAAGCAGATCGATTCGCCCCAGCAGCCGATCGCCAACTGGTCCCAACGGCCGTTCCCGCCAGACTTCGCGTAACCCACAAGGCTAAGCTGCGCATGACTCGCGGACGGAAGAGTGCCGTAAAAGCCGTACGCAAAACGCAGTCGAAACTTTGCAGGATGCTTCGCTGGCAGCATGGCATAAGCCATGACATAGCTGCCCGTCGGCTCGTAGTGCCAATTCTTGCTGAGTTGAATTGGGATTCCTGTGGGGCGACCGAGTTCATCGCACAGAATCGGGCAAACGCCGGTCACGTTGGCCGGCGGCTGCAGCTGTAGAAGGAATGGAATGGACTCTTCAGACGCCGTGCCGGAGACGGAGATTTCGAACTCGTCATAGTTGCGAATGTCGGTGTAGCCGGTTTTCCAACTCCGTCGAAGATGCCGAGCGGTGGCGACGTTGCAGTTGGACGGATCGGTGCGTACCGCTAATTGGCTTCCACCCGAAGACTGGACGGTGACGATTGCGTCAGCTGGCAGTTTGTTGGTCGCCAACGTGCAGTTCATCGATACGCTTTGTTCCTCACCGTTCTTCCAGGGTGTGGCGATCGTTCTTTCCTGCTTCCATTCCCCGACCGCACTCTTCATGCCGAGACGCATGATGGAACTGGAAGTTGCCTCCACATCCGAAGCGATCAACGTGAACGTGAGGGATCCTGGCCATGCGACGAGGTCCAGGCGTGCGTCGCACTGCAACGCCTCGCCCGCGGTATCGCGAAAGTCGAGGCCCAGAAAATCATAGTGTTGGACGAAACGCCCAGATTCCCAGAGCCGAACTTTTGAAAGTCGTTTGACGTCTTCGGAGAGTCCGGCGAGACAGGTGTTCGCTCGATACGGCTTTCCATCCACCTCGATTTCGATCGACAGTTCGGCCTTCGGAAGATCGGCCAACCGACCGGCTCTCAGGCGAATTGCCGATTCGTAAGTGTCCGCGTGGTCGAGTCGCCCGAGCTTGATGTGACGCAAGTCATCGACATCCATGGTCAGTCCATAATGATTGGACTCAATCGCGAAAATGTCGGGACTTCGATCGTTGTTGTTCTTACGCCAGCAGTTCACCCAACAGCTATACGTATAGCCCTCTGGGATTGCCCAAGACGGCATTGGATCGCCTGTTTGTGTTGGTGGCTTCGGTGGCGTTGGTGGCGTTGGTGGCTTCGGTGGCGTCTGGGCAAGGGATGGCGGCGCGAGCCACAGAATGGCGTAGCCAATCAAGGCCAGGACTCTACGTTTGTCGCGGATCATCGGGGGGCGTCGGTTGTGCATTTTCAAAAAGGATGCGGGGTGGACGAGCGGATCGCCAATATGCCCTTGGCAGCGAATTGTTCGCGACAAAATTTAGGAACCATAGATTGGCTCGTTCAAATTCGAATTGACTCGTGGGATGCCAATGCGTTTGGCGGTTGGCATTGAATCGTAGGGGATCGAACGGTGGGTTGGCAGGCCCGAGCGAGACGCTCTTGGATACCGGTTTTGTCACATCGTGAATGGCATCTCGCAAACGATCGCCTGTGACAAAGATGCGCGTGCACTTGCAATGCGTCATCGACGTGATTGCCTCGAGATCGGAACTTGCAGCTTCCGTGGGCCTTCGTCAAACGACCTCGCACTCGTTCCGGTTTGATCAATGTCTCCGAGTTCTACGCGCGCTTGTTCAATCCGTTTCATCAACGAAGCGACAACCTCGGGATGGTCCGACGCAACGCTGTGGGTTTCTCCGGGATCGTTTGCCAGGTCGAAGAGCATCGTCTCGGGCACAGCCTCAATCATGCGGCCCCACCAGCCGAGTCCCTTCGGAGCGTCATTTCGCGGGAGAACAAGTTTCCAGTTTCCGGCACGGACGCCTGTTAACAGACAACCGGAATAGTAAAAGTAGTCGTCGCGCGGACTGTCCGCGGTTTTTCCAGTGAGAAACTCCGTGGCATCGTTGCCATCGAGTTCCACGTCCGGAAGCGGCGTCTGAGCGAGGTTGGCAAATGTTGGCAGTAAATCCAGCGTGCTTAGCATTTCGTCCGACTTCCAGTCGGTGGGGATCTTCCCAGGCCATCGAGCGATGAAGGGGACTCGGCAACCGCCGTCCCAAGTCGACATCTTCCAGCCGCGGTATGGATCTGCGTTACCGGAGTGATCACGCGGAATAAATGCACCGCCGTCACGCTTCATGCCACGCGTTGTTTCGACCCATGGTCCATTGTCGGAGGTGAAGATGACGAGCGTGTTGTCGTCGATGTCAAGTTGCTTCAACGTTTTGAAAATCTCACCGCAGGACCAATCGATCTCCTCGATCGTGTCGCCATAGAACCCACCTTCGGATTTGCCTTTGAACGATTCCGATGCACCGAGCGGAATGTGAGGCATGTTATGGGCAAGGTATAGAAAGAAGGGCTCCTCCGGATTCGATTCTGTGTTGGACGTAATCCATTGGATCGCTTCCTTCGTGTAGTCCTGCGTGATGTCATCCCACGACTCAACGTTCTCGACGACCATGTCTTGGTTGCGCATGATAGAGCTGCGCATCTTCGTGTCGTCGACGTACACGGTGAATCCGTTGAACTTGGGAGTTCCATAGAAGTAGTCAAAGCCTTGGGCGTTGGGCATGGTCGCCGGTCCGACACCGCTTGGGAGGTCCTTGCGGTCAACCGCCAAATGCCATTTGCCGATCATGCCGGTGGCATATCCAGCTTCCCCAAGCATTTCGGCGATTGTTGTTTCTTCAGGGTGCGGAACGGTATGTAACCGTTTAACATTTCCAGGTTCGGCGACGCGAATCGGATAGGAACCGGTCATCAGCGCCGCTCGCGAAACACCACAAACGGGTTGGGCGTAGAAGCTGGTCAGGCGGACCCCTTCGGAAGCCATCTGATCAAGATGGGGCGTCTTGATACTCAGAGAACCAAAGCACCCGAGATCCTGATAACCCTGGTCGTCGGTCAGAATCAAAATGATGTTTGGGCGTCGATCGGGGGATTTTGCAAGAGTATTGCTCGCGGCGATCGCGAACAGACCGATAAGGATCGTTGTGAGAGTAGGTTTTTTCATGGCCGTGTATTTGGTTGTCGATTCGTATTCTGATTCTGACTGGCTCGCATCACTTCGTTGAGCGATGCCGTGCAATTGCAGTCGGAGGTGAATGGATTCGATGCATGAATCCTGAGACCTGCTTCAATGGTGAAAGGTCGCGATTTCATTTAGCGGTTTGCGCTTTAAATTGGGGACTCGCGCGTCGTCGGCTGCGTATCCAACCGGGAACAGCATGAATGCTCGCTCGTTGCTGGGACGATCAAGTATCGTTCCCAAAAAATCCATCGGGCTTGGGGTGTGAGTGAGCGTGCAAAGGCCCATGTGGTGTAGAGCGGCGATGAACAGTCCACATGCGATGCCGACGCTTTCCTTGACGTAGTAGTTCTTTTGTTTCCCTTGATCATTCTCGCTGTAAGCTTCCTCAAAAACGATCACAAGCCAGGGCACGGTCGTGAGGTATGGCTTCTGCCAATTCGTGCCGATCGGTCGAATCGCTTCCTTCCATTCCTCCGACATGCGTCGTTCGTATGAGATCCGTTCCTCTTCCTCGACCGCGGAGCGGATTCTCTCTTTCAACGAGGGATTGGCGACGGCGACAAATTTCCAAGGTTGGCGATGAGCACCCGACGGGGCGGTCGAGGCGGTTCGTATTGCAGTCTCAATGCATTCACGAGGCACGTTGCGACTCGAGAAGTGGCGAACGCTACGCCTCGTATCCATTTCAGCTTCGAAACCGCGTGCGCGGCCGAGCATAGCGACATTTGCGTAGCTGACCGGGCGGTAGGGGACGAAAGGGTCTGTCATTCGGACGGCTCACGAAACGCGTCAAACACAATTCGAATCGGTTTGTCCAAGGCTTCCGACGGACGAGGGACCAGAATGAAATCGTCCGCAATCAAGGGCTGATGCTGTTGTCCTGAAATCAATTCGATCTTTGACAGAGGGTACGGCAGACGCTGCACGATCGGTCTTCCGCCGCGTTGTGCTCCGTTCGAGTTGACGGTTTCGAAACTCTGATCATCCTTCAAGGGGTGGATTTCAAAGGTGTAACGGTTGCCTTCTTTTTGTAGCGTCTGGTTCCATCGGAGCTGCCCGTTTTCCATTCGAGCCTCCCAGCCAGGATCGCCGTAGAATGCGACGACGTCCCGGTCAAACAGAAGTCCTTTTCCGTCCATCTCCGATAGCCCCGCCAGTCGGGCGGCATCTCCACACGTAACCTGGACGCCACTCATCTGCCCCGGTTCATTTTCTTCGATTGCGATTTCAGGGAAATAGTTCGTCAGACGGTGAATCAGAGCTTGTTGATTCGCATAGAAAGCTTCGGCAAAGGTATAGCGACCAGGTTGCTCGACAAAGTAATCGAGCATTCCCCAGCCAGCGTATCCGTACCACGTGGGTACGGTGTAGCCGATCATTTGGTGAACACCGACGCTGTGTATCCAGGCGAGCGCCATGGCGTCCTGACCGTCGATGTGCCCCATCAGGCAGTTGCCGATCGGAAGGTACACGCGAGGATGATCCGATCGAATCGCAAACTCTTTTCCGAGCGTGTCGCGACCGTAGAGTTGGCCCGCTGCGGATCGAAAATAGCCATTTTTGTAACGGAAGCCAATTTGCCAATTGCGCTCAGTCGCGTGCCCTGATGTGACGAATAGATCCGCGTTGTATTCGGTTAACAAATCAGCAAGCGCTTGTGTCGTATCCTCGGGACCGTCCAGCTCCTTGACCTTGCCATCGGGTTGTTTGGCGACATGTCTTCCCTTTTCCAATTCGCAGTACCATTGGCCCTCGCGACACAGTTCCAACGCGATCTCCGTGCCAGAGCCGACACGACGGATCACGAGCGGTTCCTTCCGTTGCGCGATTCGCAAGGCGTCCGTGGCGTCGAATCCGGTCACGATGCCCCACAAGCAATCGTAGTACGGGTCGCTATCGAGGTTCCGGCACAAAGCATGGACCTGTGCGACGTAGCGCCGGCCCGATTCATGGGGTTGCGCAACAAAACAGACTTGCTCCGGCGAAAGGCTACGTAGCTGGTCCCGGGTTTCGTTCAGCTCGGCTTTGTATCTGACAAGTTGGCCGTCGTGTTTCTTGAGAAGCGTGTCTGCAACCTCCCTCCATTGTTCGTCGGCATGCGTTCCCTCCGAGATGACCACGGCGTATCCTCCCGCGCAGGCAAAGGTGGGGGAACTCATGAAGATCGTGATTGCGATCCACGTGTATGCCGATGGCATTGCCGTCATGAGACGATTCAGTTTCGGATGTTCGGGCAGAGTCGCTACCATCGCAGGTTCCAGGCTTGAGCAAAGGATTTGTGGGTCGCGTCTTCGTATTCTACGGCATCCTTTCCCTGAAATGAGATGAGGGTAAAAGGAGTCGCAGCTCTTCCGCCGCTGCTCGGTGATTTGTTGCTCGCTCAGCTCGGTGATTGTTGCTCGCTCAGCTTGGCGAAGTCGGTTACTCAGCGCAGCGATTGTCGTTCGCTCAGCTCGGGGGTTCTCGTATTGCGACGTTCACCGGGTTGTTAAGGGTTTCCGCAGAATACGGGATATCGACCGACCTGTTGGCGACCGACGTGGTAGCGACCGATGTGGTAGCGACCGATGTGGTAGCGACCGACGTGGTAGCGATCGACGTGGTAGCGACCGACGTGTTGGCGACCGACGTGGTAGCGATCGACTCTTGCGTCATTCGGTTTGTGCGAGGTCACGAAAGACCACTATGGAAGGATTGCCTACGGGCACATAGTTGCCGGTGAACTTGAGTGTTCCCGCTGCTTTGTCGACGCGGAAGGTGGCGAGATGGTCGGCGCGCTGGTTGCAAGCGTATAGGAACTCGCCTGAAGGAGTGAAGGAGAAGCTCCGGGGATAGTCGCCTCGCGTCCAGTGATCGGCCACAAACGTGAGTTCACCTGAATCGTCAACAGAGAAGACTCCGATGCTGTCGTGAAGTCGGTTGCCGACATAAACGAAGCGTCCGTCTTCGGAGACAAGAATCCCAGAACAGAAGTTGCTGCCCGCGTAACCTGGCGGAAGGCTCGAAATGGTTTGCCTCATCTTCAGATGACCGTTCTCGGAGTCGTAGTCGAAAAGGACAATCGTCGACCCTTCTTCCTGAAGCGAATAGAGCCAACGACCGTTGGGGTGAAAATGAAAATGTCTTGGCCCGTCACCCGGGGGAAGCGAGACGAAAGCGGGTGCATTGGGAGTCAATTTTCCGGTGCGCTGGTCGAAACGCCATACGAAAATCTTGTCGAGCCCAAGGTCGACGTGCAAAACAAACTTTCCCGAAGGGTCTGATTCAATCATGTGAGCGTGAGCTTGGTCATGTCCGCTGAAGGCAAAGCTGCCCTTCGGAGCATTGGTCGCAGTCGTCGGGCCTACCGTCCCTACGTCTTGTTTGAAATCGGTAGCCGTTGAAAGCCGACCGTCGGGCAAGATCGGAAGCACGGATATTGACCCACCGAAGTAGTTGGCAACCAAGACAAATTTTCCAGAGGGGTGGAGACTCAGATGCGCGGGACCCTTTCCACCGGAACTGACCGTGTTCAGCAGTTTCAGTGTTCCGTCTTTCGGGCTCACCGTGAATGAGCTGACCGTGCCGGACTCGTTTTCGCCCCGTCGTTCCGTCTCATTAGCGGAGTACAGGTGAGACTTTTGCGCGTTGAAGGCAAGCGCACTTGGGCTCGTGCCCATCTCATGAAGTGAGTGAGGCGTCATCGCTCCCGTCTGGCGATCAACTTCGAAGAGATGGATGCCGCGTCCGTTACCTGGCGGTAAGTCGACTTGTGTTTCAAGCATGTTCTCCAAAGGAGACGTGTAGGTACCCACGTAGGCGATCAACGGAGCCGCGTCGTCTTGCGCCGACAACAAGCCGGAAGTGCAGACTTGCAGGAGAGCGAATGCGATCAGTAACAATGGAGGAGGCAACAGCGGTCGCCGCCAATCGTTTGGGTGGTTCATGGAATGTTGAATCGTGCTAGGGCCGTTGTCTCGGGGGTAAGCCAGTGCAACAAGCTAACCTATACTTCACGCACGGTGGTGCTCTGTGATTTTCGAGTTTGAATCGTCGCGTTGGATGGTCTTAACCCCGAGGATGAAAAGCTTGCTTCGGCGGGACTCATCTTTGCGATTGTGGGAGGCGCCTTGATGCCACGACTTCAGGGTCAGATCATCGACATGGATCCATTCACGATCGGGTCGATGACGCTGGAGTCAGTTCGGGCCTCGTTCGTCCTGCCTTTGATCTGTTTTGTCATCATTGCGATCAATGGGTTCGCGATATCAGGCAGTCGAGCACCCGACGCAGCTTAGCGTTCGCGGGACGCGCGCACGCGGTCTCGATTCGCGTCAGATGAGTCCGCCCGGTCGGAGGGATCGTTTCGTGTCAACGGCACGTTAGGTGCAGATCCCTCGATTGACCGGATGACAGGGACGCTCAGGGTGGGCAACGGTAGGGGCAACGGTTTTCGAGTACTCTGCAGAGTCGCTACAGATGATGCGAGTTGCTAATTTCAGCTCCAATCGTCACCCACAAAGGCGACAATCGGAAACCGAGCGGAACCCCAATGATGAACAGAACCTTTTTGATGGTCGTGCTGTTGCTTGGGTCCACGGTTTCGATTCAAGGGTTTTGCGAAACTCCGGCAATGGAGTTTTGGAACGCATACGACGCTGAGTCGGAACCGCTCGATACAGAAATCATCGAGCAGTGGGAGGACGCTGCGGGCATGTACCAATTGGTCCGTTACCGACTGGGAACTCTTCGAGGTTCTAACAAAACTGCCTCGCCGATAATTGCTGCCTATTACGGATATCCAAAAGACGCGTCCACAACCTCTCCGGTTCCGGGCATTGTCCACATTCATGGCGGCGGACAGAGGGCGGAACAGAGACGCGTCGCGGATTGGGTGAACCTGGGGTTTGCCGCGGTCAGTATCAATTGGGGTGGAAAGGCACTTGAAAGGTCAAATGGATCTGGGACGGATTGGGATGGGATTGCGGCAGGATTTGAACGTCCGGGTGCTAGCGGGGCAGATGACTTGATCCATCATAATGTGGTGTCGGGAGGCGCGAACTCGCTGTTCAAAGAACCGCATCCGATGAACAGCAGTTGGACCCTGATTGCCATGTGTGCGCGTCGCGCACTTACGTTTCTGCAATCTCAGCCCCAGGTCGATGGTGACAAACTTGGAGTCGAAGGGCATTCGATGGGCGGACGCGGCACGGTGTTGACGGCAATCGATCGGCGGGTCAAGGCTGCCTCTCCCTCTGTGGGCGGCAGCGGTTTTCTCTACCAGGACATGTGGGGATTGCCCGGCAGCGCTCGTCGTATGGCAGAAGAAGACGGCCCGGATCTATACAGAAGACTGGTTTCCATGCAATCGTACTGGCCGCACATTGAAGCTCCAATTCTATTTCTACAGGCGTCGAACGATTTCAATGCCCCAATGGATTTGGTTGTGAACGGCATGTCGCTGTTGCCGGAACAGACGGAACGAATGACGGCGATTGCTCCGCATCTGAATCATCGCTTTACTACTCAGACTTCAGCGGCGCGATTCATGTGGATGGAAGCACACTTGAAGGAGAGCTTTGTATTTCCAAAGCAGTCGCGATCGGCATTGAAGCTCGATATGCCTGACCACGTGCCACGTTTCGAGGTCAGTGTTGACCGATCCTCCGGTTTGGACGTGAATAGCGTGGAGGTCTACTACGGATACGCAAGAGATCCTCGAATACGATTTTGGCGAAGCGCGATCGTCGAGCAAGTAGGAAACGCTTACTCCGCACGCTGTCCCGTGTTCGATATCGGAGAACCTCTGTTTGTGTTTTCCAATATTACGTATCGACTGCCGAGCACGTTGCCCGCGCGTGTTGGGGCTGAGGCGACCAACCTGCTGACGGTGAGTTCACAGTATCAACGCGCGTATCCATCCGAGTTGGATGCTTCGGGAGTGGTTGCGACGGAGGGAACGAACCGCGTCGTGGATGATTTCCAGCATGATTGGCGTGACTGGTATCGGCTGAACGCAAAGAATCCCCACCATTGGTTTTATGCAACACGAAAAATTGTTGATCCATCTTGGATTGGGCCGGTCAATGGAAAGTTGGCGTTCGAGATCGTGACATCGGAGCCTGGGAATCGCGTCGCGGTCGGTATCGAGACGAATGCTTGGCAAGGTTATACGGGACGCAAACGCGATCGTTATCATGCCTTCGTGGAATGTCCGTCGGCCGGCGAGCATTCGATTGTTCTTGCCGCCAGCGACTTTCATAACGACGCAGGTCAGCCGATGCGTGATTGGGACGAATCGACCGAGTTGTTCTTTACCCCGGCCAATCGGGTATCGACGGAGGTAACTGGTCATTGGCATGGGCCGCCTCCGCGATTGAAAGAATTGCGATGGAAGGAAGGAAGCTACACGCCGCGAGCCTATCCCCATCAAGC
This sequence comes from Rubripirellula sp., assembly GCA_051010815.1. Lineage (GTDB taxonomy): Bacteria > Planctomycetota > Planctomycetia > Pirellulales > Pirellulaceae > Rubripirellula. Next base: position 1,357 of record JBPCVD010000723.1, on the reverse strand, counting down.
ACGCGGAGCCACCATGTCGCGAGGAGCTTCTTTTCGCAACGAGTTTCGGCAGGCGATCGATGATTCCGTCGCCCAGGAGGTGATGGACGATCGCGAGCGCCGCGAGGTGCCGGGCGGACGCATCTATTTGACGCATGAGCTGGCGACGTCTTCCGATAGTTTTTTACGCGTCCATGACGACAAAGGGTGGTCAGGTCAACCGTTGCGTGTGGGAGGTAAGCAATATGAACGTGGACTAGGCGTACATGCGGATTCAAAGATCACATTCACACTTGATGGACGGTTCGAGCGTTTCCACGTCATTCCTGGTCCCGATGATGCCCATCGAGGTGACATGGATTTTCGGATCGTGGTGGACGGCAGACAGGTTTTTACGACTGGAACCACTCGAAGTAATGGCGGGAAGACGCATGGTCCTGTGGAGATTGACGTGCTTGGCGCGAAGCAACTCACACTGATCGTCGATAGCTTGGGTGATCGTGGAGGTGACCACGCTTGTTGGGCAGATGCGTATCTCGTCAAGATTGCCGAGATCACTGCTCCGTGAAATGCCGCGAATGCGTCGATTTGGCCGAGTGGCGTTCATGATTGCCGTGCGACGGATTCAGCTAGTCGGTTTGTCGAGCACCAGCAATCGAACAATTGGATTAGAATCTGGCTCCCTCCGATACTCACCTCGCCTCTACGTAAACTTCCACCATGAAGCTTTTGTTTTTCGTGCCGATGTTCATCACGGCATCCGTAGCGTTTGCAGCCGAGAAACCTCCCGTTCCCGATTTTGTTACGGGGGCCCAAATTGCGGACGACGCCGCCCATGACTGGAATCTTGGGCTGACCGGGGCACGCGGTTGGGTCTATTCATATCGCTGCGAATCGACCGACGCGCGGCAGATCTTGGTCACCGAGGTCGAACAAGGTTCACCTGCTGACGGTGAGGCACAGTGGCACACTTTGTTAAGATGTCAGGACCACAAGATTGCGTCCGGTGATTCGTAAAAAATTCAAGAGCTTTCGTGAAATGAAACTAGTTTGTCTTTCCGTCCTGCTTGGCACGATCGTGCTGTCCACTGCTCTCGCGGAAGAGCCCGTCAATGTGGTTTTCATCCTGGTGGATGATCAACGCAACGACACGCTCGGCTGTGCGGGGCACCCCGTGATCGAAACGCCCAACATTGACCGACTTGCGAGGCAGGGTGTCCGATTTGAAAACGCGTTCGTGAATACTGCGATTTGTATGGCAAGTCGTGCGACAATCTTCACCGGACTCTCTGAGACGAGCCACGGTTATACGGGTGGCGGTCCCCCAGCGATTCCCGTTCAGAAGATGGACATCGACACTAGCTTTCCGGTTCTGCTT
>JBPCVD010000722.1:0-10232 GCA_051010815.1 Rubripirellula sp. | reverse complement strand
CGAGGCGAGGTTCGATGGGTTGGACCATACGCAACATCGGAGCCTCGGCAGCACTCTTCATTGGTGCGATTCGCATTGCAGCGTTGGCTGGGGGTTGTTGTTGATTGAGTAGGCGACGTGTCACGTTCGCTAACTGGACGTTGGCGAGGTTGACCGCGTCGTTCCACCGAGGGTCGAGCGGATTGAGATCGGCGACCGATTGGTTCGGCTTGATGGCAAGCGAGTTCTCGCTGCGACGACGTAACGCGCGCCGTTGATGCCAGTGCTTGATATGCACTTCCATCTCGTCAACTTGGCCTGAACGGACATCACCCAGCAGCGATTCAACTTCAGCAAGCCAATTGCGGAAGGAATCAGGCGTCACCAGACCCGGCAATGCATCGACGACTTGTCCCTTGGGCGTTAGCACCAAATGCACACTGTTTCCGACAAGTGGCTGACGTAGTGTTCGACCGTCGCCAAAGTCAACCGTCACAATGGGGACGTCTCGAACCGGTTCCCAATGCAGTACGAAACCATGACGCAACAGGTCTTTTATTTCATCGTGAGGATACAGGATGGTGCGAAAGAAGCGGCTGTTCGCACAGCTTAAGTCTTCGTCCAATCTCCCCAGCATGCGGAGACTAAGAAGGGGACGACCTGTTTCCTTGGAAATCCGTTGGGCTTCTTCGCGCGAGGTGTGCCAGAATAGTTGAGACTGAGTGGCAAACTTCTGCGCAGCGATCAGATCGATTTGTCGATCGATTCGGTGCACTTCGGCAGCCTTGACGTCGCCCAGATCCAAGATGCGTTGCTTGCGGTGCTCAAGGGCTGCGTCGAGACCGTTGTAGCCGTAGCCGCGAAGCATTTCGCGAACGCGTGTTATCTCCGATTCCTGAGCTGGCGTGAGCTGATCGACCTGCGTCAGCGCCGCGAATTTCGCGAGCAATTGAGGCGGTACGGAGTTGACCTCACCATAGCCACCGCACGCCCAACTCCAAGAACACGTGGTAGTCAACAGCACGCAAACTGCAACGCAACGACCCATTTGATATGACATCGTTCTTCTCCCGAGGTGATGGATAGAGCCCAAGTCAATGACTTTGGAGACCCTCGGGATCATACGCGTCACAATGTGGTTGGAACGTAACGCCTCTGTAACGCTGTTTGGTTAGAACGCTCTGCCCGCACCAACGAAGGGGCGGTTGAGCGTTCCGTTGAGGCTGCCACTTGCGTTCGGTATCACTGCCGGAGGCGTGGGTGCCTGAGGCGTGGTTGGTGGCCTTTGGGGCTGCGCGCTCGGTGGATTCGGAGCGGGCGGATTCGGAGTGGGTGGGGTCGGGGTCGAAGCCGGAGGCAGCGGAGGCATCGGGTCGGGAGGAAGCGGTGAGTTCAACCCGCTTCCGAGACTCGGAATCTCCGTTGGAATCGGCATGTCGCTTGGCGCGGTTAGGTCATCCGGTCGTGGTATTTCCTGGTCCTCCATCGTTTGCAATGGCGTTTGCAATGGCATCGCCTCGGTCGGATAACTCCCCGCGTCACCCTCGGGAATCAGCTCCACAGGCACACCGTCCACCGTGACTGGTTCGCTGTGGCTCATTTGATAAACCGGCGTTGAGTACTCAGGCTCTCGAGGCAGCGGGTTGTATCGCAATCCGCAGTCGTTGCATCCGCACTCGATCAATCCATCGACGGTGGTACCGGTCATTTGCAACAGCGATTCAGGAGCGAACTTGCCTGGGTCGATCCAAAGTCCTTCCGGTGTCAGTTCCATCGTGCCCATGTCGAGATCGAGATTCCGACGAACAACTTCGTAGTTCACGAAGATGCCGAGCAAGCCGTTCTGAGCACGCAGCAAGTCATTCAGAGCTTGAATCGCGTCACGAGCCGCTGTCGGGCCGCCGCTTCGACCTCTTGCATCGTTCTGCTGACGGATGTCGGCGTTGAGCTCGATCTGCTCGGCGGCGATTCGAACGGAATTGCGACCCAGTTCGAAATTCAATCGGTCTCGCTGAAGCTGACGCACTTCGGCACGGAGAACTTGCCAAACCGTGTCTTCGTACTCGTAGTAGTCGCGTTTTCGTTGCTCATAAAGGATCAGTACTTGTCGATATGCATTTCGTTCGAGCAGCCGAGTGATCGGTGCGTCCCATTGCAGGCCGACTCTCAATTGGCCTTCTTTGGTGAGCGAACCGGGGCTGAGGCGGTCGGAACCGATACTGCCGTTGACGATCACATCCAGATTACTTTCCAGATCGTCAGCGATGACTTCGATTTGTCGCCATGAATCTACCAATGCGGCGCGAGCGTTCGCGTAGTCCCGGCGATTGCGACGTGCGATTTCGAAAGCGACTTCTGGGGTGATGTCGACTTCGGGAAGCAGCACGCTTTCGGTTCTCGCCTGTGCCTGAATCAGTTGCAAGAGCAACACATCGTCGCCGATTTCGGCGACCAAATCCTGAGACGCGAGAATGATATCGTCGCGAAGCTGCTGGGCCAGTTCCCTCGGATCGGTTGAGGCTGAACCTCGAGCCTGTAACGCAACGAACGACTCCTGCAGCTTTTCGATCCGCGCCAAGTACTTGTCGAGTCGATCGGAAAGCTTGTCGAATTCCGTCTGCAACTCTTCGCCAAGTCCATCCAAACCACTCGTGTCAAAGATCGACTCATCAATGTCCGAAACGTTTAGCAATCCGCAAATACTGTCCTGCTCGCTCTTGTACTGCTCCTTCATCTGCACGCTCTGACGCGAACGTTCCGGCAGTGCTTCCGCCAAACGTTCAATGTCATTCTGAATGACGGGAAGGTCATTCTCGATTAAGTCACGCGTGAATTCCGCGAGCGGTTCCAATTCGCTGCGTAGAACTTCGAGTGTTTCCGAGAGCTCAGGGGTCCATTCGATTTGAGAGACCGGCAGTCCGGTGTCAGGGTCGAGTTTGAATTCTCCTCGCTCAAGAATGGAGACGTTGATTGCACCCACATTTGCTCGTAACGTGCTGAGCTCTTCACGGCGAGTCAAAAGGGTACGGTCGATAAGCTCGAATTGGTCGAGAATCGGGTCGTCAAGCTTCACGCACAGGTAGGGAGGCAGCCCCAGCGTCCGCAGGAATTGATCCACAGAGAGTTGAAAGCCTGCTTGCTGAGAGACGAGGGTTTGCTGCGAACTGAACAGCTGTTGACGGGCCTGCGCGACCTGAAGACGCTGACGTAGTACCAGTTCAGCCGCGTCGTCCGGGCTGGTGGTCAACAGCTCGATCAATGAGTCTTCCAAGATCAATAGGTTCTCAGTCTGACGTGCGATGTTCTCTTTCGAGTTCCGAATCTCCAGTTCGGTTTGCAGCAGGCCAAGGAATCCGCCAGCGTTGGCGAACCCTGTTGGACCGAGCGAAATGCTTCCGACTGCCGTCTGAACCGTGGTTTCGATTCGATTTCCGGTCGTCACGTTCAGGTAGAAGCTTCGTCGGAAACGCTCGAACGCGCGCACGCTGGCCAGCAGTTCACGTTCAGCCTGAGTCAGATTCTCCAGAATTACGTCGCGACCAGCGTTGCGAAGTAGCGGCTGGAAGAATGTGAAATCGAGCAGCGTGGATGTCGATCGGACGCTCGAATCACCGAGGTTCCAAACGATATCGTTGGCTAATCCCACCAACAGGTTTCCACCCGTCGCGAAGTTTCGTCTCAGACGCATGTCGCGGTCACCGATGCCCACGACCGACGGACCGCCCCGGAACGTTTCGAAGAAGGCGTCGGCACCGCCGAAGAATTGTGTGTCGAATTCAAATCGCTCGCCGCTGACATCCAGGGCGACAAAGTACAGCTGCTCCAACTGTTCCTGATAGGCGGGCGAATGCAGCAGGGCGATGCGAACCGCGTTTTCGGCATTCAAGACTAAGACGCCATCATCATCCAACGGCAAGAATTGCCACCAGTCGGGGCTCTCAGCTCCGTTGGTCAGACCGGCCGCTTCCCACATCGGATATCCGCGACGTCCGTCCACGCACTGCATGTAGCGATATGAGGCGGGGTCATCCAACGGCATCGGTTGGAAGTCGAGGTCGAATGGGTTGAACATTCGGCTGCGGCGATCAACTTCGATCCTGAGTGCCGTGTTCGGCGGTCGGGCGACATCTGCCGCCTTCTGGTCGATCAGGCAATACGCTTCGCCGTCCGCCTGTTTGCGGTAGTATTGGCGGTGGCAACCTGAGCTGACGGCTGACAGCACCAAAATCGTGACTGTGAGCGATGCCAGAACAGAAGTCGGATACCGATGGCGATTCATGAGCAGATTGACCGCGGGACCTAGGAATTCGTCATTGCGCAAGAAATCGGCACAGGTTGTGTTGCCGATTCCAACGTTATCGAATTCGGAGGATCGCTCCGATTACTCCAGCTGTAACGAGGTACAACCCAACGAGTCGAGGAAACAGAGGGTCCCATCGTGCGAGTTAGGTCGACCTTGACGGCAATGCGGACGTTCGGTCGAGTTCGCTGGCGGGGGGGACCCGGGATTGGGAGAGGCGATTCGCCGCCACTTTCGCCCCGGAAAGCGAGAAATCCTTGACGTTACAATTTGCCCAACTTAGTATTCGTTTAGGCAATTCATGCCCCTCCTCTATAAATCAGCGTTCTCAATTCTGGCTCGCTGACGCCCGATAAGGAGGATATTCCTCCGTCTCTCGCCGCGATGATTGCAAAGCGACCATGGGTCTTTTCGACATAATTTTGGCCGTCGTGCTCTTTCTCTTCGTCATCGGCTTCTTTGTCGTTGTCTGGAAGGCGGCCCAAGATTGGCGTTGGTTCAACATCGTCGCCGTCTGTATCACGATGCTGCTTTGCGTCTTGTTTCTGTTCCCGACAGCCGGTGTTCTGAAGAGCCGCGCAGCCTGGCACCAAATTCGTGAGAAGCTCGAAGTTCGCGCTGCCACCGTTGCCGCCGAGCAACAGGCACTGAAATATGGCGACCCGAATGATCCTTCGGCTGGTGAAGGACTGGTAAGCCTCGATCGACAACTCTCAAAGCTCGGCATTGAAGCAGGGCGTCGCTGGCGAAGCTTGACACAGCAGAACAACGACCCCGCGAACATCGTGCTCAGCGCACCGGCTCAGGGAATTGATGGCGTCGCCGGCGTACCTGGACAGCCTGATGACGCAGCCGCACCGGCGGTCGCGCCGGGGCCACTCGTTCCAGAGTCAATGGTCGTCTACGGTTTTGCCGAGAGCCCCGGTCTGGATGATTACCTGGGAGAGTTCCGGGTCACCGCGAGCACACCAACGCAGGTCACTCTGGCGCCAACCGGCAACCTTAGGGCAAGCCAGGTTAGGCTCATTCAGGATCGCGGTCGCGGTGCGAAATGGTCCCTCTACGAGTTGCTACCGGTCGATGGACACGATCCCTTCATTGCTGTTGGGAGTGTCCCCAGCGACGATGAATGCCTTGGCCGCGTCGATGAAGACTTGGTTCGTGGACTGTTGGCCGACAAAGTTTCTCCTGAGACGCTTTCCGAGTACCTTCGAGACGGTTCGCGAGCGACCGATGACGACCCTCCGCTGAGTCGTTGGTGGAAGGTTCAATTCTTGAAGGATAAAGTCTTCGAAGTCGATAGCCCTGATCAGCTAGGTGCCCTTGAGGGTGGATTCTTTGATGGAAATGGTCGAGCCCTCGATGCTCGCCTGCAACGCGGCGATGAGGGAGGTGTTCGCTTCCGAAAAGGGGATCAAATCCTGGTCAAGGAAGAGGAAGCTCGTGACCTGATCGCGGAAGGTTCCGCGGAAGTGCTCGACAAGTATTACCTTCGGCCGCTGAACGATTACCGTTTTGTGCTGCGAAGAATCCAGTTGCGTTTGCTTGATCTTGCCAATCGTAAGACCGAGTTAGAAGACGAGCAAAAGGTCTTGCAGCAGGCCGTGCAGAAGACTGAGGGGATGCTCGTCGTCAATCAGGACATCAAGCTCAAGTTGGAGCAGGACTTAGGACAGTTCACTGTCGAAAAGACGGCGATTCAGGACTACACCACCAAGCTGCAGGAAGAGCTCAAGTCGATGCGGGCTGAGATGGTCCGATTGCACCAGGACAATCAACGGCTTGAACAAAAGCTGGAAGCGAAGCATCTCGAAATCGAACGCCGACTGGATTCGCTCACGGCGGCCCAGTAATTCTGCTCCCCAAGGGCGGGGCACGCGTTTTCGCTTAGCCAGGACAGAACTTGCGGAACGTATCCAGCGAACGCTCCGAGTGTCACTGGTTCAGCCAAGGCTGATGGTGGCGGGCCAGTCGGCCCCAATTCCGGTGTTCGACCGGAAACCAAAGCTGAAACCGGCCGCGGTATTGCTGCACTCGAATCGGCGAGTGCGTCTGGTGGACGGTGTCAATCTCCATCGCCCGAGAATACACATTGCTCTAGAATGCTTTGAGAGCGGGCGTCGATGCTTGTCCCCGCTGTTCCAATTCGGCGTGCAGTGAAGGATGAACATGACCGGGCAATGGGTCGAGATTGAATTTGATTGTTTGCCGCTACGCAGTGTGACGAGGCTGGACGTTCCCGTTGACGCGTCCCCCGTTTACGAGCAGTTCGTGCTCCGTGTGAAGGACGCGATGGCAAAGCACGGGTCTCACAACACCTACTATCTACACCGGGGTAGTTGTACTTATCACCTGACCAATGATCCTGCGCACGGGACGGTCGAGTTCGCATTTGAAGGTGCGGTCATGACTGGCGAGAATGATCGACGAACGAAGGCGGTCGATATCACTGTGAAGCTGCGTGGGGAAACCTGTGAGTGGCTCAGTGAGCCGATCGTCGGATTCTTGTCCGAGAGCGTTCAGCACGCCCTGCTGGTGGAGTTTGACCGATACATCGAAGCAGGCGATCTGCAGCGCACCGAAGAACGGATCCAAGCGGTTCAGGCGCAAAGCGACTCTGCCGACGGCTTTGTCGGCATGTATCTCTAAGCGGTTTCGGATTTGCGACCCGAGGCATGCAGGACGGCGGCATAGCCCAAGACATCCGAATGTTGACGGCAGTACTGCAGGATTGAATCGAATCCGCTTTCGTCGCCGGCTGCTTGAGCTCGACCCGCAATGTCGATGAGCATGGGAACGATGCGTTGTGGCGGAAGGGAATCCGGCACCAATTCGATCGCTGCATCGATGGCTTGGCGATGGCGTCCCACACGGTCGAGGAGGTCGACGTACGTTTCTGTCGACGCTGTGCCATGCTCGTCGGAATCAACCGATCGGGCTTTTCGCTCGAAGACCTTCAGTCCGGCATCGACGTTTTCGCCCAACAGCACCGAGAAGAAGGTGGAGTAGGCAGGATAGAAGTCGACGAACGGTTCGTCGCCCGGGTATTGAAACTGGTGGTGCAGCCGTCGGCCGTACTGCGTGAGCTCCCAGGCCTTTCGAAGGCTCTCGGGCGAATCGAGCACGGTTGCAATCCGAACCGTCGAAGACAAGTGCGTCGTATCGAGGTGATACCCGCCGTCTTCCAGAATCCAGCGTCGCTTTTCGATCATATCCGCCAGCGACTCGTTTTCTGACGCGGGCGCCTCCCGACGAGAAATGTCGCCTCGGACCATTTCTGACAATTCCGCATAAAAATGATCCAACAGGCATGCTGCCGCAGCTTGCCGATCTTCTTTGCTGCGATTGGCTAAAGACTGTTCGTACAGAGTGATGCTGTTGCAGGTCCCCTGCTGGTCGAGAACGGCTTGGTAGCCGCGTGCGACGTCGATTCCTTCATGCAGCAGCACCTGAATCATCTCGTCGTAGTTTTCCTCTGTGATCGGTATCGCGGAGATCAGTTGCTTTGCCAATGCTGTGTCACCGGTCGGGCGAAGGTACATCCATCCTTCGCCAATTTTTCCATCCTCGACCAGCATGGTTCCCGCCTCGCGGCAGGCATCCAGCAGCCCCACTTCCAATTGACGTTCCACGTCCTCGGGGCGGGAAGGTTCGTTTTCACTGGTCACCAACGGTAGCCCAAGGCGATTGCGAATTCGCATCTTTAACGCTTCGAACAGCTCCATCGGGCTGCGCGTCTCACGAAAGTGCTCGACCATCTGGTCCAGCATTTCTGTGGGGGCCTCGCGGTGATTGGCGAGGCGGTCGAAGATGTCAGTTTCTGTCGTGGTCATGGTTTCGGCTGCATCATTGTGCGGGGAAGTCAGAGACCAAGTGGAAAACGAATGCGGCCGTTTTTCAAGTGGTGGCAATTTGCTCGTGCGTGAAAAGAGCCCCACACCAGCGCCGTGAGGGCCAAGAAAGACTCCCATTGCACCGTCTAGGAGCCGCGTTTGGCCTGCTCCGCATAAAGCCGCAGTTGCTCAATCAAACCACGTAGTTCGACGGCCGCGGCAGGCAACAGCAACTCGCAATGTTCGACCACGTCCGCTAGCGGCCCGAGCAATTCGTCGCACTGTTGTGAGATTTCGATGGACCAGGATTTGGCCCTCCGTTGCTTCTCGTGACACTCCGCGACTCGTTGTTCCGCGAGTCGGACTCGCTTCACTGCCTCCGTCGCGGGCGGTCTGTCGCCAGGCCGAATCGCCGCCCTCTTTTGCGATAAGTTGTCTTTGGCCTCATTTAGTTCCCGCTCTGCCAACCGAGTTTGCTGACGCCAGTAGGCGGGGCGATCTTGGGAAAAATAGGAGTCTGCTCTGTGAACCAGCATGCGGACTTCTTGTAGCGTCTTTTCCCAGTCCGAGGAAAGCCGCGTCATTCCCCCATGGAACGCTTCGAGCGATTCGATATTGCGGACGTTGCTCGTTGACACTTCAGTTATCGTCCCAAATAAGCGTCGATCTGTTCCGCTTTGCGAAGCAGGTACGGGACATGTTCTTCGGTCGATTGAATCAAGCGAGTCATCTGTCGCATTTGTGTGGTGAACTCTTCTGCGAATTTTCGCTGCTGCTCGTCTCGCCAAGTTTGTTCGAGCTGGTTCATTTGGCTGGCCAATCCGGTCGAGAGTTGTTTCATCTCTTCCGAAAATCGATGCAAGTGCGCAGCGAACTGACGTAACTGTTCAGGGTCAACGACGGCTTGATTCATGACTCGGATTCTCTAATGGGATCGGAATGTGATGAGCGGAGGTTTACGAGCCGCCGTCCGGTTGCTTCGTCAGCTCTTGTTCGGCTTGTTCCAAGTGTTGGCGATAGGTTGCCAGCGTCAACGAAACGCCCAGGCGGTCCGCGGTCTCGCAAAGCAGTCTCAAGGCGGCGATTCGAGTGCGTAGCGGCGCGACGACAGAACGTCTCAACGCGGTGGCTCGAAGGGAAGCCATCGCTTCGACATCCTTCCCCATCGCGAGCAGGCATCGCCCCTGAATCAAGAACGCAGTCGGAGAGAGCTCATCATTGTCAAATACTTGCTCGAGTTCCTCGATTGCACCTTCGAACATGCCAGCATCGAACATCGACTCGGCGAGGGCGACACGCAGGTGGGTCAAGGATGGGTCGCGACCGATACGCGCTCGGCAAACTTCCATTCGGCGACAGGCCCAATCGTCCTGACTTCGCTTCAGTTCTCGCTCGGTTTCCAACGTATCGAGACGTTGTGCCAATTCGCTTACTTCACGCAATTGCTGCAAGGACCGCGAGAGGATCGCCTCCTCGTATTCCCACAGCAGGTCTTGTTCATCCGGAAAGATCTGGATGGCCTGTTGGTAAATCCGTTTCGCGTCGAGCGGGCGATTGTCGGTCCGATAAATGCGTCCGAGTTCCATGAACGCATCGAGGTCGGTTGGACTCTCTTTGAGGTGGTGCTCAAGTTCCTGTCGCCGCTCGAGTCGCAGTTTGGGCTTGGGCTGGTCTGACGGCTTCGCGGGCTCGGTGGACTCTTTGACCAAATCAAAGGGCTTGCTCGTGAGTGCCTCGACACGCACCTGACGCCAGCGTCCGCCTCCCATGGGATTGGTCTCTGCAGCGCCAGGGTTGGCCCCGGTTGATCCCGTGGCGGTAACGTCCGACGCAGCGGTAGGTTCATCTGCGGATGACATAGAGAGCGATTTCGATCGTGGAACTGAGAAGCAAAGCATGAGGAGCGGAATCCGTCCGTCTCCATTGTGAACCACGTGCTCGGTCGCCGCAAACTGGTTCTGACCATTCAACTGCGACGAGCGTCCATCGACGACGCATCACGGTGGCCAGGCGAACGATTAAGCGACTGCGCGATACAGGCCGCGAGTGCGGTCCTCATCCAGGGGGATCGGATTGAACGTGCCGGTCCACTGCTTCAAGGCATCTTCCACGAATGTCTC
>JBPCVD010000721.1:0-3735 GCA_051010815.1 Rubripirellula sp. | reverse complement strand
ATCTGGGACAACGATCCCGAAACGATGGCGAAGGTTGGCAGACGACTGACGTCGGAGTACCGCGTCAGTGTGGTCGACATCAACTTTGGGTGCCCTGTTCGACAGGTCACAGAAAAAGCTCACAGCGGAAGTTACTTGTTGCGTGAGCCACAACGGATGTTCCAAATCATTCGTCAATTGGTCGATGCTTGTTCGCCGACTCCGGTGACCGCCAAGATCCGACTTGGCTGCACACGTGACAAAGTGAACTGCAACGAGGTTGCCAAAGTCGTGGAGGAAGCGGGGGCATCCGCGCTGACGGTTCATGGGAGAACGGCGCAGGACATGTTTCGTGGCAACGCAGACTGGGATCTGATCAGTCAGATCAAGCAACATCTCCGCAACATTCCTTTGATTGGAAATGGTGATCTCGATTCGGCTGAGAAGGTCGTCGCGGCCTTCAAAAACTTCGATGTTGATGGCGTCATGATTGCCCGAGCATGTCTGGGGCGACCCTGGTTGTTCGCACAGGCCGCCGCTGCGCTGCGCGGCGACCCCGTACCGCCAGAGCCGACCTTGCAGGAACAACGCGAAGTAATGCTGAACCACTATCGATTGGTGGTCGGGCGTTTTGGCGAAGAGAAGGGGACGATTTTGATGCGAAAATATGCTTGCTGCTATGCACAGGGCAAACGGGGCGCAAGGTTCTTTCGCACCCACGTCGCCAAGGTTTCGACATCAGAAGAGTTCTACGGCGTCGTCCGCGATCACTTCCCCACAGCGGCGTCGATTTCCTCCGATCGTCCGACCGTAGAGCCGGCCACTCGTTGATGCCTGCACTCGACGACCTTCAATGGGTCGCAGGATCGATCAGTTGTCGCACGTAGGATTTGAAGTCTGTCATGTCGGTGGGGAGTTGTCCTGGACCCACAACCACGGGTCCGTCTTCAGGGGCCGTATGCAACCCGTGGCTGCCCCGCACCAGCGTGGCGTCGAGCGGAATCACGTCCATCTTGTAACGAAATCCGAGCTTTTTTTGGGCGAGACGCGACATCGCACGCGTCTTGCTTGTCATGAAGAGTTCACAGGGGTCGTAACCCGGTTTGCGGTGAATGTCGACCGTCCGAGCGAAGTCTGGAGCGAGCTCATCATCGAACCAGTAGTAATAGGTAAACCAAGCATCGGGACTGGCCAGTGCGATGAGTTCGCCACTTCGAGGATGGTCGAGATCGAGCTCCGCTGGGTGCAGCACTCGATCAACTCCAGGTACGGATCTCAAAGCCTTGGCCACTTCATCGATCTTTGACGGATCTTTCACGTAGATGTGAGCAAGCTGATGGTCAGCGATGGCGAATACCTCGGATTCGCCCGGCATCAGCATTTCGCCAAACGGACTGTCTCGTACGGACAGCCATCCCATCTCTCGGAGGTAGCGATTGAGATGAACAGGTTGTTGAACGGGAACGAGTCCGTACTCGGAGACAACGACGACTTGAGCGCCGATTTCCTTTGCCGCGTCGATGACCAACCCGGCGCACCGGTCGACTTCCGCGACTCGTTGTGGGTCGTGTTCCGGCAACCGCTGGTAGTCGTAGTCCAGATGTGGAAGGTAGGCCATCGTGAGCATCGGCGCTTTTTCACGCATCACGATCGCCGTCGCTTCGGCGATCCACTGGCTGCTGGGCAGGCCGGCATTGGGGCCCCAAAAGGAGAAGAATGGAAAGGGGCCGAGTCTGTCGACCAATCGGCATCCAGTGTGGTCGAGGATGTCGAATACTTTGGAACCGTCGCAGCCGTAGTGGGGTTTGGGCGTGGCACTGTACTTGACCGGAGCAGACTGGTTGAACCACCAGAACAGCTTTGCTGTTTCGATTCCCTCGTAGAACTTTTCGCCTGATACAAGTGAGTTGGCTTGCTGCCAGAAGCGAATCTCCTGGGTGTCGCGAAAGTACCAGCCGTTACCAACGATGCCATGGTCTCGTGGTGGCAGTCCCGTAAGCAGAGTGGCTTGAGAAGTGCACGTGACAGCCGGTAGTGGACTGCGAATCGGCGAGGCTGCACCGATCGCAGAGATGCGAGGCGCATGGTGTAACAGTCGCGGCGTGAGCCCAACGACGTTCAGGATGCAAAGGGGCGACATGTTGCTCCAATCGTCGCTCTACGACTTGTCTGTCCGAACCAGTTCGCCTGATTTGTACTTCTGCCAATAAGCATCGAGCTGCTTTTTGACAATTCCACTGAGCAGAAACACTCCGAGAAGGTTGGGGAAGCTCATGCCCAGGATCATCAGGTCGCTAAAGGCCAGGATATTGCCGCGAGTCACGATGGATCCGAGGATGGTGAAGCCCAGGAACAGCAGCTTGTAAACGATTGACAGACGGGCGCCAAACAATTCGACCCAGCACCGCTCGCCGTAGTAGGACCAACTGATGCAAGTTGAGTAGGCAAACAGCACGACAGCGAAGTAGAGGATGTATCGAAACCAGTCCTGCCCACCGGTCACAAAGGCATACAGCGTCACCTTTGCACCCTGACTGTCGGCAACAGCAGACGCCGTTTCCGGAGCGTTGTAGGCACCGGTGACGATCACGACCAACGCAGTGATGGTGCACACCACGACGGTGTCAATGAAAGGTTCTAGCAATGCGACAATGCCCTCGCTGACAGGCTCGTCCGTCTTGGCTGCCGAGTGTGCGATTGCCGCCGAACCAACCCCCGCTTCATTGCTGAAGACAGCTCGTTGGATGCCAATGACCAGCACGCCAAGGAATCCACCGTATGCGGCATTCGGGGTGAACGCCTCGGTGATGATCTTGCTGATTGCATCTGGAATGGCCGATGCATTTACGATCAGAATGAAGAGAGCAGCCAAGACGTACGCCAAGCACATGAACGGTACGATTTTGCTGGCGACCGCTCCGATACTTCGAATGCCACCAACGATCACGGCACCGACGGCGATCGCCATGATGATTCCATAAACGATCGGGTAGTCTTGCAGGATCGGCACGTCGCCGCGGATCGCTTCCAGCGACTGTCCCACTTGGAACGCATTGCCGCCGCCAAAGCTGGCGCCGATGCACAACACCATGAACAGAATCGCCAAGATTCTCCCCAGCCATCCAAAACCGATATCGCTGAGGCCCGTTCGCAAGTATCTCATCGGCCCGCCGATCACATGTCCGTCTTCATCTCGGACACGATAAATCTGACCAAGCGTGCACTCAGAAAACTTGGCTGTCATGCCGAGCAATCCGATCAGTACGATCCAGAGGCAGGCGCCTGGCCCGCCCGTTCCAATCGCGATTGCAACTCCCGCGATGTTTCCTAAACCGACCGTCGCCGACAGGGCGGCGGATAGTGCCTGAAAGTGTGTGACTTCCCCTGGCTCATCCGGTGAGTCGTACACGCCACGGGTGAGATCGATCGCGTGTTTGAAACCACGCAGGTTGATGAAGTTCATCCGGATCGTCAGGTAAGTTGCCCCCAGCAGCAACCAAACGACGACGAATGGGATGCTCGTTCCGAGCCATGTTTTGGTCCCAAAGTCGAAGAAGAGAACCGACGCCACGATATCGACGACGTAGGTTCCGAACGCTTCGTCAATCTTCTTGCTGAGTCCCGACGGAGGTGGGTCCTCCAAGTCAGCCGCTGACAGACCTGAATTCGCCGTTTGGGGGTCCGCAATGTCCGAAGCGGCTACGTCATCGGATCCAGCACCATCGGATTCAGCATCTGCGGGTCCAGCGTCCGCGG
>JBPCVD010000720.1:0-4386 GCA_051010815.1 Rubripirellula sp. | reverse complement strand
GGGGAACTGAAGCTCGAAACGAGGAGATCGTTCCGTCGACCGAGAGTCCCCAAAAAGGCGAAAGGTGGAACGCAGGTCTCCACACGAAAAAAGAGCGGCTCATGAATGAGCCGCTCTAGTCGAAGAGTCTCCGTGCTAGTTAGATTCAAAGCCTCCAACTAGCTATTTGGGACCTCAACCTTTTCAGAGTCCTCACTCGGCTCCTCTACTGGTTGAGCTTCCTCAAGAGGCGCGGCGAAACCACCTGCAGCCAATACTTTTTGCTTGATTTCCTCTGTCACATCGACATTCTCGATTAGGAAATTTCTGGCTTTCTCTTTTCCTTGGCCGAGATAGGTCTCGCCGTACTTGAACCAAGACCCACTTCGAGAGACCACTTTGTGGAGCGTGCCCAAATCAAGCAGGTCACCCTCATAGCTGATGCCGTTGTTGTGCATCATGTCAAACTCAGCGATACGGAATGGCGGCGCGACCTTATTCTTGACGATTTTCGCTTTCACGCGTTGGCCCACCTGCTCTTCGCCATCTTTCAGGGCACCAATGCGGCGCACATCGATTCGGCAAGAACAATAGAACTTCAGAGCACGTCCACCTGGAGTCGTCTCAGGACTGCCAAACATGACCCCGACTTTTTCGCGGATTTGGTTGATGAAGACCACCGCGCACTTGCTCTTGGCGATCGCACCAGTCAGCTTTCGCATCGACTGGCTCATCAGGCGTGCCTGAAGACCAACGTGGCTATCTCCAATTTCGCCTTCAAGCTCCTTTTTCGGTACCAAAGCGGCCACAGAGTCAACAATGATCACATCGACCGCATTGCTTTTGACAAGCATCTCGCAAATCTGCATGGCCTCTTCGCCACTGCTTGGCTGGCTGACCAGAAGGGTGTCGAGTTCTACACCAAGCTTCTTCGCCCAACTGGGGTCAAAGGCGTGCTCGGCATCGATGATGGCAGCGATGCCACCAGCCTTCTGAGCCTCCGCACCAATGTGCAAGGCAAGGGTGGTTTTACCGCTCGATTCAGGTCCGAAGATCTCAATCATTCGGCCGCGAGGAATGCCCTGTCCACCCAACGCCATATCGAGGCTGAGGCTACCCGTGGGTACACCATCGATCTGCAAATGCTGAGACGCTCCCAGCGGCATGATCGCTCCATCACCAAACGTCTTGTCAATTTGCTCGAGAGTTGTCTTCAGCCCTGGTTCACGCTCAAGGACGGCCTTCATCCCCGGATCAACCTTGCTCTTGGAGGATGCCTTTGTCTTCTTCGCCATCTCTAGTCCCTTCCAAATGAAATTGTGTGAAGACCACTCGCTTGCGTTGCCCCAAACCCCCAAAGTCAGCGGCAACACAACTAGTGAACGCACTTATAGTATCGATTGAGATGAGCCGCCACAAGCTAAGTAAATTGGCGGTCTCACTCGGACATTTGTAGTATCCGAGTTGGGAAGGACACGTCTGGTCAAACCCCAGCGAAATTCTCTCCCAAACCCAGAAAACCACTCCTTCGGGCTATCCGACAGCTCCCTCCTTGATCAACTGAATCAGATCCTCGGTATCCATCTTTGCCGCCCGATCCGTCCCATCGAGAACGCCTGCGACCAACTCTCGCTTGTCCGCATGTAACGCCAATATCTGTTCCTCGATCGTGCCTTCGGCGACCAGTCGGTAGACCGTCACCGGCCGCTCCTGCCCAATTCGGTGAGCGCGGTCGGTCGCCTGATCTTCGACCGCTGGATTCCACCAGGGATCAAGATGGATGACGTAGTCGGCGCCGGTTAGATTCAAACCAGTGCCTCCCGCCTTAAGCGAAATCAAGAACAAATCGCCTTCCCCTGCCTGGAAAGCATCGACGCGCCGCTGACGTTCCTTTGCGGGCGTCGCTCCGTCGAGATACTGGTACGTCACACCTTTTGCATCCAGCATCTCACGAATCACAGTCAAGTGCTTCACGAACTGGCTGAACACAAGAGCCCGGTGATCACCCTCTCGTAACTCTTCGACCAGTGACGAAAGCAGGTCGAGTTTCGCAGAACTCTTGTCCCAAGACGCGTCGACCAACCTTGGGTGACAAGAGAGCTGTCGCAAGCGGGTCAACCATGCGAGCGTGCGAATACGTTTTTGCCCAGTCTGTTGATCTTCCTCTCCAACGCCACTCAATTCCGCGAGCGCGGCGAGTCGTGCATCCTCGTATCGTTTGCGCTCCGCGGGACTCAACTCGGCCTGCAAGGTGATCTCCGTTCTCGGAGGCAATTCCTTCAGCACCTTGTCTTTTGTCCGTCGCAAGATGAACGGACGCACCAAGCGAGCAAGCGACTTTCGACGCTCGTCATCTTTATGACGCTCGATCGGATCCGCAAACCGATTACGGAATCGATCCCACGAACCGAGCAGTCCAGGACTGATCGTGCGAAACAGACTCCACAATTCACCCAAGTGATTCTCCAGCGGAGTGCCAGAAAGACCGATCCGCCAATTCGCCTCGATTCCACGCACCGCCTGCGAGGTCTTGGTTTGAGAGTTCTTGATGAACTGCGCTTCATCTAAGACCAATGTGTTCCAGGAACGCGACGCAAAACGTTTCGCATCACGCTGCAACAACTGGTAACTCACAATGACCAGATCGTTCTCACCAGCAGACTCAATCAACTGTGCGCGATCAGAATCACGATACAGCAGGGCGTTGAGCCCCGGCGCGAACTTTTCGGTCTCTCGAACCCAGTTGTCTCCAACACTTGTCGGAGCTACCACCAGCGCCGGCCCCTCGCCGCCGCGATCAAGCAAGACACCGAGCGTTTGTACCGTTTTTCCTAAACCCATGTCATCCGCAAGCACGCCTCCGACGCCCCAGGCACTCAAGCGGGCCAACCATTGAAATCCATCAAGTTGATAGTCTCTCAGCGTCGCAATCAGTCCCTCCGGTTGATCGGGGGTCCAATCGGAAAGCGACTCCAAACGTTGAAGCGATTCGTGCCATCTCGCAGTTGCCTCCAGCGGAACGTCGGTCCCAATCAACTCCTGGACCGCTGGGACGGCCGCGTCGGCGACCTTAAGTGAACCGCGTTCCGCGACCACTGCGTCGCCCAAGTGCTGAAGACGTTTTCGGAAAGCATCGCTGATCCGAGCGAACTGTCGGTCACCCACCTGCACGAGTGATCGGTTATCCCGCACAGCAGCCAACAGCTCTTCCAACGGGACTTCGCGACCGTCCAAAGAGATCGAACCGCTGAGCCCGAACCAATCGCGGCCATCATCAATTTGCACGCGAAGCGCCGACGGCGTGATTTCGCCTCTCACGCGTATGGATTCGCCTTCCGGCCAAATGATTCGCGGGGTCTCCTCGCCACCGCTGTACAGCGCACCGAGCAACTCCAGGGCAGCTTCGTCGGTTTCCGCCACCCAACGATAAAGCCCGTCACCTGAGAGGTCCTGCAACTCGAATCGCTCAACGACTCGATCCACCTTCTCCTTCTCCGCGCCAAGATTTCGCTGCAGACGAACGGGGCCGGACTCGAGCAGGCAAGAGACCGTTTCCGGCAGATGACTCGGCACCATCAACTCGCGGAAACGCTCTTCATGCATCATCAATGCCACGTTGATTCCCGCACCTGGGCGCGGACGCAACTCGAACACGAGCTCCGCATCGACAGGCTCGATAGGACCAGCCAGTTGCGGCGGCAGATCAACTCGGATCATGGAGTCGACCGTGCTGCTGCCGACCGAAAAACGCGCCGCCGATTCCGTATCCAACATGACTTCCGAAAAATCGCTTTTCAGCAGGTGTTGCACCAACTTCGTGCCACGCGGATCACGAAGCGTGCACACGATCAATCGATTTAGCTTTTGGTCAGCGATCACCACGACCGGTTCGACTGGGCTGGCATGCCCGAACACCGTTTTGCACTCGGACAGATCGACCTTGATGCCGTTGACCTGAATTTGAGGTCGAAAGAGCGTCGTGCGCTCATGCTCTGCAGCCGGATCGCCGTCCTCGCCGTCTTGGGCAGATTCCTCCACTTCGACCGGTTCCAATGTCAGCACCAATTCGGCCGAGTGAACCGTTAGCGGCGCAGCTTTGGCATCGTCCCACGCCACCACAGGATGTCCCGCCAACGAGTTCAAGGCTTGGAACTCACCGAAGTGATCTTCATCGAACGAATAGCTCGGGTTGGCGACAAGCGAAGCGATGCGACCATCGAGAGGGTGAGAGGAGAAGTCGCGGCGCAGCAAGTCAAAGCTGCGGACCTCTTTTCCTTTCGTCCAGCCTTTTCCGTTTTTACGTGGTCGCTGCTCGTACGGGGTAATCGAAATGGGACAATAGTAGCGTGAAGTGGAAAGCCCAATCCGCCACTGCAATCGAGTGTCATCGTTGGCAAGCGACTTGTT
>JBPCVD010000719.1:0-10919 GCA_051010815.1 Rubripirellula sp. | reverse complement strand
GATTCTGATCGATTCCCATACCGGCCAAGTCCCACGGACATTCGAAGGACTGGAGGCATTGCCCGGTGTAGGTCACAAGACCGCGAGTGTGGTGATGGCGCAGGCATTCGGCGTTCCTGCATTTCCGGTCGACACGCACATCCATCGACTGGCACAACGTTGGGGGCTATCGAGTGGAAAGAGCGTCGTTCAAACGGAACGTGATCTGAAGAAAGTCTTTCCTGAGTCGGCGTGGAATCGTTTGCATCTACAAATCATTTTCTACGGGCGCGACTATTGCACGGCACGTAGTTGCGATGGAACGAAGTGTCCCCTGTGCCGAGAACTGTATCCCAGACGAAGAAAACCCGTCGTTTGGAATAGGCCATAATGGATTGCGATGTCCAATTCGAACCCCTATCGCGCTCCGCCGGAGATCGTTGACCCGAACGATCAACCTTCCTCTTCCGTGTTGCTTGGCGAGACGCTTGGGATCGAGTTCGAGACAGATTGGTCTCAGCAGGGATTGAAGGAACGGCGTCACAGCGATTGGCACCGCATGGGCGACATCGGCTTGGTGCTTGTGGTGACACTCACGGTCGGTAGCTTGATGCTTGGTCCGGCGATACTCGGCCTATTCTGTTTGTTGATGCCAGTGAGTGTGATATACGGCGTGCTATGGCTGAGTGGGCGACGTGTGCGCAGTGGAGCGTCGTTCGCTCGTAAATTCCCGGCTTTGGCAGGTCCCGTATCCGGAAAAATTCTCGGCAATCTGCTTTATGTTCGCGGTCCCGGAATGGAGGTTGTGACACGCGTCGCGGAAGCGATGTACCCGATGATGTCTGCGCGGGGCGGCTTGGTGAGGATGCCCGGCGTCGATGAAGCGGTCCCAGTCATGGAACTCGACGTGGTCCACACATGGCCGATATCAAAAGAACCGGCGGACCGGGTCAACAAGCGGCTGATCGACTACCTGTCGAGCGAGTCGCAACCACATTTGGTTGTTTCGGGAGAGGTTACGGGTCGCGATTTCCGTGGGCTGAGCTGTCGTCGTCAGTGGCTGAGCGTTGCCGCGTTGGCTCTTTGCTTGGGTGCGGTCGGATTCGCCTGGGCGGCGATTAAGTTCAGCCGATTACCCTCCTGGGTTGCAAATCCACCCGGTCACTACCGACTGAATTCTTCGGAAGAGTTTTCGTTGATTCAGTTGTGGGTGCTGGGTGCAGGCGCTGCTTTATTGGTTTCTGTCGGCACATGGTTTCTCTACAAGGCGTTTCGCGTATTCGGAGAATTCACTGCCGTGATTAGTCCTCGAATGATTGCAATCGCTACCCCGAGAGCGGTCTATGGATACCAGGAGAAGTCTCTTTCCCATTTCCAATGGACAGAGCAGGGCATCGTCGTGCGTGATCTTAGGAACCAAGCGATATTCATTCTGCCAAGCCGCTGGTTCGACGAACACGAGACCAAACAGGCTGCCACATGGTTTCAACGAATACCGACGCCGAACAAGAGCATGTATTACTTGACTCCCAAAGTCTGAATCGTGTGCGGTCACGAATCGACTGAATTGACCAGCGCAAGATTGTCACGATGGACGACGTTTTCGTAGGGTCGGTGCTCGAGGATATCGCTAATCCGTTCGCTCGGCTGCCCAATGATTTTCTCGACCTCACTGGAAGGATAGTTGATCAAACCCCGCGCGATTTCTTGTCCGCTTGGATCGTGAATGGAGACCACACTTCCACGTTGAAAAGAACCGCTGCAGTGCGTGATCCCAATCGCAAGTAGGCTGCGTCCATGGTTGCACACCGCGTTGACCGCGCCTTGGTCAAGCGTCAGGCT
This sequence comes from Rubripirellula sp., assembly GCA_051010815.1. GTDB lineage: Bacteria > Planctomycetota > Planctomycetia > Pirellulales > Pirellulaceae > Rubripirellula. The sequence goes on along the minus strand of JBPCVD010000719.1, from coordinate 9,098 downwards.
TCCAGAAACTCGGGCGGCACTGCCGATCCAGCGACGCCGACCTCGAATCGATTTCTCTGGCGGAAGGAACAATGTTCCGATAGGAACCTCGGAGAATATTTTGTCGAGGACTTGGTCGTCATGTCCTGGCGCGATGATGGTCGCCTGGCCGTGCGAGTTGGCGACTTGGGCGGCCTCTAGCTTGCTAGCCATGCCACCCTTGCTATGCGAGCTTCGGTGCACTTGCGCCATTGCCATGATCGAATCGTCGATCGCATGGACCATTTCGATGTGCTGGCTATCCGGATCTTCCGGGTGACCGTCATAGAGGCCATCGATATCGGAAAGGATGACTAACATTGCGTCGGGCAGCAGGCCCGCGACTTGCGCCGCCAGCCGATCGTTGTCACCAAAGGTGTTCATCAATTCGGAGACCGCGACCGAATCGTTCTCGTTGACGATCGCAATCGCGTTGTAGGCGTGTATCTGGATCAATGCGTTTCGCACGTTCAGATAGCCACTGCGTCGCCTCAGGTCCGAGGTGGTCAGAAGGACCTGAGAGGCATGACGACCCATCCGCGACAGCGACGCCTCATAGGCCTGCATCAGGTCCGTTTGCCCAATGGCGGCAATCGCTTGCAATTGCGCTAAACCGCTAGGTCGCTGGCTGAGTCTCAATTTCCCCAAACCGGCGCCGACGGCACCGCTGCTGACCATGACGGTTTGACGGCCGGTATCCGCGATTCGACACAGTTGCTGCGACAGAAGATCGATTCGATTTCGGTCGAGTTTTCCGTCACTCGTCGTGATCACACGCGTCCCAACTTTCACGACAACGCTACGCGCATTCTCGATCACGGCACGCCGAGCCTCAGAGGCGGAGGGGGGTGGAGTGTCCATGAGTGGGCTGGGGAGATGTTTTTTCGTTCTTTTTCCGATAATCTACCCGATCTTTGCGGGCACACTTGTCTGCAAGCCGGTGTCGAATTGTCATGGGGAATCGACGACCTTGGAAGCCCGCTGTACTTTGAACGTCAGGCCATACAAGAATCGTCGACGGACGTTGATACTCCAGGGAAAACCCTCGCTATGAGCGAACTTCATCACGAGTGTGGTGTTGCAGCCATTTACCATCTATCTGGTCGCGGCCGCAGTCCGATTTGCACTGATGATGGGCCTCGGCACATCTCCCGGCTTCTGCCGCGAATGTTGCTCGATATTCAGAATCGGGGTCAGTTGGCCGCTGGCATGACGACTTTCGACCCCGATCGTCCTTCGCTGCTGAAGAACCGAAAGGACGTCGGCACGGTGACGGAGGTCTTTCGCCTGAACCACCGAGCCAAGGCGGAAGCCTTGATGAAGACGCTGGCGGGTCGAGCCGCGATCGGCCATGTTCGCTACGCGACCTGCGGTCAGGACGATCGGAATTATGCTCAGCCCTTCGAACGCAAGCATATCCACAAACGAAAGTGGTTCAGTTTCTGTTTCAATGGACAGCTGTCCAACTACAGCGTGCTCAAGGAACGATTGTTGGCTGATGGGGACCACCATCTGGTGCTCGACACCGATACCGAGATCATCCTCCACGAGTTTGGTCGTCTGTTGAGCAAGTCGCAGAAGCGGATCGATTGGATCGATGTGCTGCGAAAGACGACAGCTGGGTTTGACGGCGCTTACAGCTTGGCGCTGCTGACGGCGGAGGGCGAAATGATCGTCGCCCGAGATCCGCTCGGTATCAAACCGATGTGTTACGTCCATGAGGGGCCGCTGTTCGCTGCGGCGAGCGAAAGTGTGGCGCTCTTGAATCTTGGCTTCGAGAACGAGCAAATCAAATCGCTGCCGCCGGGCAACGCGATCGTGATCGATCCCAAAGAAGGGTTCCGAATGGAACGCTTCGCGCCGGAGCAGGATCCCGCACACTGTTTCTTCGAATGGATCTATTTCGCCAATGTCGCCAGCACACTGGATGAACGCAGTGTTTACCTGAGTCGAACGAAATTGGGCGAGGAGCTGGCGGCTGCTGAGCGAGAGCTGGGCCTTGTCGACTTGAACCCAGAAGACACGATCATCGTCCCGGTTCCCGACACAAGCAAAGCTGCGGCCGATTCGATGGCGTATGAGCTTGCAATTCCGAGCCGTGAAGGTTTGATTCGAAATCGCTATGCCGGTCGAACCTTCATCGAAGCAGGCCGCGCTCGCAAAGCGAAAGCAGCAACGAAGTACACGCCACTACGAGAAGTCCTGCAGGACAAACGTGTGATCCTGGTAGAGGATTCGATCGTTCGCAGCACGACCATGAACGTCTTGCTCGATCGAATTCGAGATGTCGGCGGTGCCAAAGAGATTCACGTTCGCGTGGCGTGCCCTCCCATCATTGCGCCTTGTTTCTACGGTATCGACATGAGCACGATCGATCAGTTGATCGCGCCCAAGTACTTCTCTGAGAAAGGTCGGCTGACAGACGATGCTCAGCAGCGAATGGCGGACGATTTAGGTGCCGACTCGCTGCGTTACCTTCCGGTAGAGGCGATCTCGCGTGCAATCGGAAAGCCGGCAGATCACTTGTGCCAGGCCTGTGTGACGGGGACGTATCCGACCGCTTGCGGCCAGCATCTGTACCAAATCGCGCTCGACAATCGTGGTGCGAAGCTCGACAGCAAACGGACGTACGAGCAACTTGCTGCTGCGATCGCTGAAACTTGATCAGACCTCGCGATTGTTGACGCCGGATTTCGACCGCCTCGTCGGTCGACTATCGAGATACTTCGATGACTTGCGTCCCCGCGTCGAGAAGAACTCGAATCGATGCCTCGGCGGAGTCAGAATCGTCGATCAATCGAGAGAGCGCGATCAAGTGAAGCTCTTCGGCGACTGCTTCTGCATTGGCCCTCGTGTGCTGACCCTTGGGCAGTTCCACGGACAATGTTCTGCGATCAATCCCGGTATCCAACGCGAGATGAATGCGGTCTTGGCCGCGACGCTCCGGAACGGTCGGCAACGCCGCGGTCAGGGCGAGTCCGACAGGCCGCGTATCGTGTTCGCAGAATCGCGTGGCTCGTAACAGAGCCGTGGCCGCCAGCCGCTCTGCCGCCGCGGCGGAAGCGCAGGAGAGGTCGAAGGATTCTCCCAGGTACTCCGCGAGGGCATCGCGAGCGTAGGGAACAACACCCTCCAAGAAATTTTTTGATGCACCCGCGCGCGCGAAACAATGCCCGAGAATTCCCGTGCCTCCACCGGTGACGACGATCGCAATCTGGAACGGAGTTTGTGCAACTTTCGCGAGCACGCTCGTTCGTCGTGCTTCGGAAGCAGGATGCGACAAAATTCGATCGATTTCGCCGTCACCCGTCTCGCTGGGCAATCGCTGGGAAGATTCGCTTTGGTTCGTCAATGCTTCTTGGATTCGTCGGCGGACGGTGCCGGTGATTCCCCGCGATCTAGTTGCAGAACCTGCTCTCCGTCGGTCAATGCCGAGGGGCAAACTTCCTGCTCTTCGCATTGCCGACAGACGACTCGGACCGCGTCATGGCTCGAGATCCGAAGTTCGTGTTTTTCGCAGAGCTCGTAGAGTTCTCTTAAATGAACGCACGGCATGGTTCGTACTCCCGACTTGGTTGGATTCGTGGGATCTTTTTAGCGTACCGCTATCATCCCGTGGTCCTCGCTAGGGATCAAGGGAAGTTAGCGGGCGCAGAGAGATCTTCTCGGACTCACTTTGATTTGCGTCGCTGCTCGCCACGCTTCATGGCTTCACCCAAAGAGATGCTGCCCTCACCGTAGAGTGGCGAATCAGATCCCGCACTTCCGGGAACCGGATCCACATTCGTCTTTGGAAGCCACGACCTCATTCTCACCACGATGCTTTGGACTTCATCGGTTGGATTTTCGACCGCCAGCAGATTTTCAAACTCATGCGGATCTGCGTCGTGATCGTATAGTTCTTCACTGCCATCGGCGTACACGATATAGCGAAAACGCTGATCGCGAAGACTGTGATTTTGCGGGCCAAAGGTGCAAATCGCAGGTTGGTCCCACTTCGCATTTGGGTTTTCTAGAAGCGGCAATAGGCTTGTTCCCTCGGCATCCTCACGCGCGGGGAGACCGGCCAAATCGAGTAGCGTGGGAAACACGTCGATCAATCCGACAGGTGCGGGGCATGCCTCATTCGTGACGATCTTCGGGCCAGCAAAAATTAGGGGTACGCGTGTGGTCTCTTCCCACAAACTGCGTTTGGCCCAACGAAGTTTTTCACCCAAGTGAAACCCATGATCGCTCCACAACACGACGATCGTCTCTTCTTCCACTCCACTTTTGGAAAGGCTTTCCAGCAGCATTCCGACTAAATGATCCACGAAGCTATTCGCCGCCAGATAGGCGCGAACCGCGTGTCGCCATTCATCGTTTTGCTCCATCCAGTCATGTCTTGGAGCGGTCGGGTTCATCGACAATTGTTTGGATATTTCGGGGAGGTCGTCCCGATCATGTTTCAAAGTTTCTGGAAGCTGTATTTCGTCGAGCGGATAGAGGTCAAACCACTTCTTCGATGCGTAGATGGGTACGTGGGGTAAATGAAACCCGACGGCGAGAAAGAAGGGGCGTTCGTTTTCAGCAAGCTTCGGCAATTCATCAGCGGCCCAAGCGGCAGTCTGAAAGTCGCGTTGTTGGCGATCAGGAATGTCGACTTGTCCCCAGTCCCAGAGTGGATGCGAGTTCGGCATCGTGAAATGCAATTTTTTCTCACTGCGCCGCCATCCCGTCGCTTTTTCCACATGATCAAAGGAGGAAGGATCGGCTGCTCCGTGAAAGATCTTCCCGCGAGTAGAGACGAAATATCCCAGACGCCGGAAGGTTTGGAAGAACGTCTCGTCGCTCTTGGTTGGCTCCACGGTGCGAAAGTTTGGGCCGAGGAAATACATTCCTGTTGTAGAAGGAAGTTTGCCCAAAAACATGCTGACGCGCGAAGGATTGCAGATAGGTGCCTGGCAATGCGCGTTCGAAAACCGTACGCCACGCTTCGCGAGCGCATCAATATGCGGTGTCTTGACCTGTGGATGCCCGCCATAGCATCCCAGCCAGTCGTTGAGATCATCAATCGATATGAACAGAACGTTGGGGGCTCGCTCAGCAGCGTGGCCCGCCGCGAAAGATGTTAGGAAGATGAGAAAAAAGCAGAGTGATCTCATTGGATTCAGATTGCCTACGGGCCATGGGGGAATGGAGAAGTGTTAATCTGATGAAGCCGATGCTGGACAAGGATACTCAGCCCGCTGCCTCTGCGGGGGCGATACGTTGGGTTTGTCGATGATCGAATACGGATTTCGTTCGGAGCATCGTCTTTGGCGTCGAGCTACTTCCTCAACCTGGAGAGAATGATGCGTGCGGTTCTCGCGTTTGATCAAGGGACGACCAGTTCTCGCGCGATTCTGTTTGACCATCAAGGGTCGATGATCGGTGTCGCTCAACGGGAATTCCAACAGCATTTCCCGCAACCTGGCTGGGTGGAGCATGACGCCACCGAGATATGGGATTCGCAGATCGCGGTGGCTCGCGACGTACTGCAACAAACTTCGCTGAAGGCTGATGATATCGCCGCCATTGGCATTACCAACCAACGGGAGACGACGGTCGTTTGGGATCGGGCCACCGGAAAGCCAATCTCGAACGCGATCGTCTGGCAAGATCGACGAACTGCGGCTTACTGCGACTCTCTTCGCGAGGCAGGTCATACGGATCAGATTCAATCCAAAACTGGGTTGGTTATCGACGCCTATTTTTGCGCCACCAAAATTCGCTGGATTCTCGATCACGTGGAGGGGGCGCAGGAACGAGCGAAGCGCGGTGAGTTAGCGTTTGGGACGATCGACAGTTGGCTGTTTTGGAATTTGACGGGCGGGCGTGTACATGCGACCGACGTCACGAACGCATCCCGCACCATGCTGTTAAATGTGGAAACGTGTCAGTGGGATTCTGAATTGCTCGACCTGTTTGAAATTCCCGAGTCGATGTTGCCCGAAGTCCTGCCCTCGAGCCATCTTTACGGAGAGTCTGAGCCGGAACTGTTAGGTGGCGCGATCAAGTTGGGGGGTGCTGCTGGAGATCAACAGGCGGCCCTGTTCGGTCAAAATTGCACCGAGCACGGTATGGCGAAAAATACCTATGGGACGGGTTGCTTCATGCTGATGAACATTGGGACTAAACCGATTCCCTCGAAGTTCAAACTGTTGACGACCGGGCGTGCAGTGTCGAGGAATCAGCGAAGTACGCATTGGAGGGAAGTGTCTTCATCGCCGGTGCAGCTGTCCAATGGTTACGAGATGGGATCGAGATCATCGATACGGCGCCGGATGTGGAAGCGTTAGCGGGTAGCGTGCCTGACAGTGGTGATGTCTACATGGTGCCTGCCTTTGCCGGGCTGGGAGCACCGCATTGGGACGCGTACGCCCGCGGTGCCATCGTCGGTTTGACGCGAGGAACCACACGTGCCCACATTGCACGAGCGGCACTCGAGGGCATCGCGTTTCAGGTGGCAGATGTGCTGGACGCGATGAAGAAAGATTCGGGCTTGCCGATCACCGAATTGCGAGTCGATGGTGGTGCGTCCGTCAACAATCTGCTGATGCAGTTTCAGGCCGACATCTCGCAAGTTCCCGTGATTCGTCCCCAAGTCATCGAAACAACCGCCTTGGGTGCTGCTTACCTTGCGGGGTTGGCGGTCGGATTCTGGCAAGACGTCAAGGATATCCAGCGCATTTGGCAAACGGATCGAGTGTTTGAGCCATCCATGTCGCAGGATGAGGTCGCTCATCGACGTGGACGTTGGAATGATGCACTCGGACGCGCTGGACATTGGGAGCCAAAGGCATGACCACTCATTCGGGAATGACACGACACGATGCCTTGGAACGATTCCAACAGCACGAGGGACCTTGGGACCTCGTGGTAATCGGCGGTGGAGCGACGGGGGTAGGGATTGCGTTGGATGCTGCGACTCGCGGGATGAGCGTGGTCCTGGTCGAACAGTCTGACTTTGGGAAAGGAACTTCAAGCCGTAGCACGAAATTGGTTCATGGGGGTGTGCGGTACCTGCGGCAAGGCAACCTGACGCTGGTACGCGATGCATTGCGCGAACGTACGCTACTTAAGGAGAATGCACCCCACTTAGTACACGATCTGCCTTTTGTCATTCCCTGTCGAAGTTGGTGGCAAAGATTCTTCTACGGCGTCGGACTCAAGGTCTACGATTTTCTCGCGGTCGGTAACAGCTTCGGACGTTCGCACGGACTTTCGGTCGATCAAGCGGTGGAGGTTGTTCCGGCGCTTTCCAAACGAGGTCTCCGAGGAGGTGTTGTTTACCATGACGGTCAGTTCGATGATGCACGCTTGTTGATCAGCATGGTGCGTACTGCCCACGATGCTGGTGGTTGCTTATTGAACTACATGGAGGTGACCGATCTGTTGCGCGATAGTGATCAGCACCTGAAGGGTGTCAAGGTCATTGATCGTGAGTCGGGAATCGAGTCGACGATTCACGCTCGTGCTGTCGTCAATGCGGCTGGTCCATTTTGCGACGCAATCCGGATGCTCGATGACCCTTCGCAGGAAAAGATGATTGCGCCGAGTCAGGGTGTTCATCTGGTGCTGCCGCGAGAGTTGTTTCCGGGCGATACAGCGATGATCGTTCCAAAGACCTCGGATGGCCGAGTGATCTTCATCATTCCCTGGCACGAGCACGCCATCGTTGGGACGACGGATACGCCAATCGATGAAGCGACGTTGGAACCAACGCCCCAAGAGCACGAGATCCAATTTCTGTTAGATACCGCGGCTGACTACATGGAACGAGCGCCAAAGCGTGAGGAGTTGCTCGGCTGCTTCACCGGCATTCGTCCGCTGGTGAAGGGTGACAAGTCGGCGCGGACTGCGTCCCTGTCACGCGATCATGTGATTCGTATATCAGACTCGGGCTTGATCACTATTTCAGGCGGCAAATGGACGACCGTAAGAAAGATGGCGGAGGATTGCGTCGACCGAGCTGTGAAGAAGTTTGCGATCCAGGCCGGTCCATGCAAGACGAAGACCATGAAATTGCATGGTGCGACGAACCTAGACTTGGGAAGCGGTTCGCGTGCTACGTACGGTTCCGACCTTGCGAAGATCGAGGCGTTTGAACAGACAAGTCCCGAATTGGCCGAACCGTTGACCAAGTCGCTCGATATCACCGGGGCGCAGGTGGTATGGGCCGTCAGGGAAGAGATGGCGCGGACGGTCGAAGATGTCTTAGCAAGGCGAACTCGGGCCCTGTTTCTCGATTGTGAGGCGGCCGTGGAAATCGCGCCAGCGGTGGCTCGATTGATCGCGCAGGAATTGGATCGCGACGAAGCTTGGTGCGAGTCGCAGGTCAATGAGTTTCTGTTGGTCGCGGAACATTATCGACCTCAACCAGTGACCTGAACGCACTCAGGATCTTGAACGATTCGTGTCGTCGAGATGTCCTGGAGATCAAAATCGTCGAGGAGTTGAACTGAATGAGTCCCTATCTTGCGGAACTGATTGGAACGATGTTCCTGGTCTTGTTTGGAAATGGAGTGGTAGCCAACGTACTGCTTAGCAGAACCAAGGGACACGATTCTGGCTGGGTGGTGATCTCGGCTGGATGGGGCGTCGCCGTCTTTATCGGCGCTTTTTGCGCGGATGAATACAGTGGCGCCCATCTGAATCCGGCAGTCACCACGGCGATGATGCTGGCAGGCAAGATGTCTGTTGGTACTGGATTCGGCTACATCGTCGCCCAGTTCATTGGCGCAATCATTGGCAGCGCGGCCGTCTACGTCTTCTATCGGGAGCACTTCCGTGTAACGTCGGACCCGGACGCCAAACTCGCCTGTTTTTCCACGGCGCCTGCCATTCGAAACCTTGGACAGGCCTTTGTTTGTGAGACGATTGGGACATTCGCGTTGATCCTCCCAATCTTTCTGATCGCCGCGCCCAGTTTCGTTCAGGGAGAAGTTCCGGGGGAATCCGATCCGACGTTAGGACTCGGTTCACTTGGACTCCTACCCGTCGGCTTGCTGGTGTTTGGCATTGGAATGTCGCTCGGCGGCACGACGGGGTATGCGATC
>JBPCVD010000718.1:0-5257 GCA_051010815.1 Rubripirellula sp. | reverse complement strand
TTCCGCCTCGATCGCGCTTGCTTCCGCCTCGCGCTCGCTTGCTTCCGCCTCGTTCTTGAGTTCGACCGCCTCCATTGCATGAAGGCGTTCTCGATACGAGAAAATAGGGCCGCCAATTGCAAGTGCTAGTGTCACGACTGCCAACGTTCCACTCAACAACGCAGTGCCTGGGTTCCGGCGACACCATCGCCAGCCGCGCGCCGCGCGTGTAATCGGACGTGCTTCAATCGGCTCTAGATTGCGGTACCGCTCCAGGTCCGCTTGCAGATCCGCAGCCGATTGGTAACGGGCACCCGGGTCCTTCTGAAGACACTTCAAGCAGATCGTTTCGATGTCTTCGTCAATCGAACCGTTCAATCGGTGTGGCGGCACGGGATCCTGCGAAATCACTTGTTGCAGGGTTTCCATCATGCCGGTTGCATGAAACGGTGGCCGACCCGTTAGGGTGAAGTAAAGAACCGCGCCGAGCGAATAGACGTCAGACCTTGCGCCGATCAAGTGATTCAATCCAGAGGCTTGTTCTGGAGCCATGTAGTTCGGTGTGCCGATGACCTGTCCGGTTCCCGTCAGCTGCGAATCCGTGTCGGCCCGCTTGGCCAAGCCGAAGTCGGTCACGTGTGGTCGCGCCGACTTATCCAACAAAATATTGCCAGGTTTCAAGTCACGATGCACGACGCCATGAGCGTGTGCGAACGCGATGGCACCGGCCACGTCCGAAAGGATGCGGGCTGCCTCTTGGCCCATCATCGGACGATCGCGGACAGCATTCGCAAGTGTGCTGCCAGTGACCAAGCCCATCGAAAAAAAATGGTGTCCCTCGCACTGACCGACTTCGTAAATCGGGACGATCGCCGGGTGTTGCAAGATTGCGGCAGCTTCCGCTTCGGATTGAAAACGCTGAACATCCTCATCCGTCGCGAACTGACCCGCCAAAATCACCTTCAACGCGACGCTGCGATTGAGCCCTTTCTGAATCGCACGGAAAACGACGCCCATGCCGCCGCGAGCAATTTCTTCAAGCAGCTCATAATCGCCGAAGTCGACGCGTTTGCCCTCTTTCAGACTGGTACCGACAATCGAGGAGATCGGCCTGAGTCCCGCTTCTCGATTTCGGATCGTGGCATGTTCTGGGTCCGACGACTTGCCGCCACCTGACGCCCGCGTTCGTTCCAGCGGCGGGGCATCGGCACGACCTGTGACTGGCGTGTCGAAATTCGATGTCGGCAAGACCACGTAGGACGAAGGCGTACTGTCAGGCAGCGGACCGACCGAACTCGACGAATCGCCAGACCTCGTCTCTGAGTTGCGTTGGGAGTCTGCGTCTCGAAAATCGCCTGCCATGTATTGGCATCCCGTGCGTGATTGAGGTCCGCGGAATTAGAATGAGATGATCCCGGCCTGTTTCGATGCTCGTCGCAACTCGATCTGTTCGTTTGTGCGCCAACGCGCAGTTCGCGAAAACAACATGCGACTGGCAACGCTATCTAGCCCGACGAATTGTTCGCCATTATACGTCGAAAAGAACGATTTTGTGGGATCCCCACGTCGGTTGCGGTCGGCCGCACGTGACCTTCTTCCAAATGGAGCCGGAGCGAGAGACCGAACGCTGAGAATCGCCAATTCCCCACCGGTCGTTTTGCTCCCTTTCACCCACGTGTCGGGGGCATTTGTCGCAAACCCACCCCAAGACTGAAGCCGCGGAGCTCGGTCAACTCAGGGGCGAAGAAATCGAAAACTCGGAGATGCGATGCCTCGCCCTTTTCGAGTCCCTTCCGCTCGGTGATGGACACTTAGCGATGTCGCGAAGAAAACCGTTTCCGCGAATCGGTTCTACCGGCGCTTCGTGCCATGGCTGCTCCGTCTGACTGGCGAGATGGCTCGTTGACGCGACTATGGCGTGTCGATCAGCTTGACCGTTCTTTGTTCGCTCGCGCTTTGGATCGCCGTGTCGATAATCTGTTGACCAATTCGAGCGATGGCCGGCGAAAGGGGGCCTTCGAAGGGCAGGTTTGTACCCAGACGAGTCAACATGTATTCAATCCCGTTTCGTTCACCCTCAGGAAGTTCGGTGACGGGCTGATCGAAACCTTCCGGATGTTCCTTGGTTTGGACGCGAAGCGTTTTTTCATAGTCGTAACTGGAAATTGAGCCGGCCGTCCCTCGAACGACGAATCCGCATTTCGGCTGCGGCTGATTCACCCAGGGATCGGTGAACGTTCCCCATCGCGTTTCGAACTTCGAGAGCCCTTGTTGGTATCGTGCGATCGTGATGCTGTGTTCATCGACCTCCAACCCCGGCGTCCCCGTCGTCACCGATGTGACTTCGATCGGGCGTTGTCCGCCATTGAACCACGTGCCGAGCGTCACGCCATAGCCGAGGTAGTCACGCAAGGAGCCACCGCCGGACTCAAGCTTGTACCACCAACTCTGTTGTTTTGCTTCGGCTGTCGGCTCGAACTCGACTTTATCTGCACCATGATAAAGCGGTCCTCGGTTTCCACCGTAGTAGTGGACTTCCATGACGTCGCCGATCAGGCCATCGTCGATCAGACGCCATGTGGTGTAATAGACCGCGTCCCATCGGGCCGGCCAGTTGATCAACATTTGCTTGCCGGATTTTGCAACCGCCGCAATCATGCGGTCGGCATCCTCCAGCGACGCAGCAAACGGTTTCTCGACGAACAAGTGAGCGCCAAACGGAGCCACTCGTTCGACCCAGTCGGCGTGCTCGCCGGTCGGTGGGCAAAGGATGACCAAATCGGGGCGAGTCGCATTCAGACACGCGTGGTAATCGGTGAAGACCGCGGATTCAGCAATTCCGAGCGCCTCGATTGCCGGCTGCATGGACACGCGTTGTTCGTCACAGATTCCAACCAAGTCCGCATCGGGATGGTCGAGGACGTTTCGCAACAAGTCCCCCATGTGCATGTGAGAAAAGTTAACACCAGCCACTCGCCATCGTTGTGTCATCGTGTGAGTCTCTCCCGTGGTTAGTTTCGCACCCGTCGCGACGCCCATCGAGCGAGCATTCGCATTTTTGCCAGAGGCATTTTGTACGCGTTCTGAAAGCTCACCGATAGCTGCAGAAGCTTTTCCCTCCTTCACGCCGCTCGGGGCCAATCGAAATGCTGCGGATCGAATCGGTTACGCTAGTGCGTTCAGTCGGATGTGTTCGTAGCTCGGGACTTCGTGAATTGCTGGGCGGCGTGAAATATTGTTCCGCGTAACTTGTTATGCCGCGTAACTTGTTATGCCGCGTAACTTGTAATGAGAAGAGATGACAGATCAACGAACTCGCGGCGCAAACGGGAACAATCACCGGATGCCTTCCGTTGTGTTTATGCTGATTGCGGCTTTGCTGCCCCTCTCGGCTAGCCCGGTTCCAGCTGCGGATACCGCCGAACGATCGCACGTGGTTCCAGCCGATCGTGATGCGACAAGCGAAACCGTTGGTCTGCTTCGCCGTCTACATGACCAGTCAGGAAAGGGCGTGCTGTTTGGTCACCAGGACACGGCCGCCTACGGTGTTGGGTGGAGCCGTGATTCGGACCGAAGCGATATCAAGGACGTTTGTGGTAACTGGCCGGTGGTTTTTGGCTGGGACCTCGGCGACATTCATCGAACGCACAATTTGGACGGTGTTCGTTTTGACGACATGAAACGTTGGATCGTGGAAGCCGACGCGCGGGGCGGAATCAATACGCTATCGCTTCACCTGGACAATCCGGTGACAGGCCGCAATGCCTTCGACAAGACCACGGCGGTTCGTCACATCTTGCCGGCAGGTTCCGCTCACGCCGCATTTCTAGCCACACTCGATCACGTCGCAGATTTTTTGAGTGAACTCAAGCGAAGCGATGGGGAACTCGTTCCCGTTGTTTTGCGCCCGTTTCATGAACACAACCAAACTTGGCCATGGTGGGGCGTCGAGGCATGCTCGGAGGAGGAATTCATCACCTTGTGGCGTATGACGGTTGACTACTTGGGGAAGACACGCGGGATGCATCACGCGCTGTATGCCTATTCGCCCCAGGATGTTTCCACGGAACCGGAGTACATGCGAGGTTATCCGGGAGATGACTACGTCGACGTCTTTGGGCTGGACTATTACCGTGCCTGGCATTGGCGACAGGTGCCACGTTTTGGGCAGACGCTTTCGATGGTCAATCGATTGGCAGAGAGTCACGGCAAAGTCGCAGCCCTGACCGAAACGGGAGTCGACAAAGTCCCCAATGCGGACTGGTGGTCGGAGTATCTTCTGAAGGCGCTCGATCACGACGACTGGAGTCGAAAAACCGTTTGGTCGTTGGTGTGGCGCAATAAATCACGGGGCCACCATTTCGGTCCCTTTCGCGGTCATCCCAGTGCACCCGACTTTCTCAAGTTTCAAGCCGACCCTTTAACCGTTTTTGGGTCGGACGAATGAAGTTGCCTCGCGGGATGTTTTGGTGATCCTGTCTTGGGTCGCTGTTCCGGGCGGGTACTTCGGCCGCGTCAGTTCGTTCTCTCCATAAGAGGTTTTGTGGCGTCAGTTGTGTCGAGTCGCCAAGGATCCTTGTTCCTTCTCTTTCCCAATCGAATTCATGAATTCAATGTTTCGCCTACGCTGCCCTCTGTGGTGCATCGTAGCGATATTCTGTTTTAGTTCCGTCTTCAACGGCATTGTTTTCGCCAACGAAAAACCTGAGTTCAGCGACTACTGCGAACGTCTCGAACAGGAAATCCAAGGAAGGAAGCATGGCTTTCTTGCGGGGAACGTCTCCTACTACGTTGGTGGTTTTTACGCGAGTTGGAATCGAATCGAAGATGAAACGATTGGTCTGACACATCCGTTTCATCACGATCTGCGTAGTCGAGGGATCGGGCTGCTCGAAAGCAACCTTGATGCAACGGAGAACACCGGGATAGGGAACGATTATCGCGGTTGGGAGTTCTATAAAGATACGCGCGTGCTGTACGGCAGTGTGATCATCGATGGCAAGACCTTTGAACACCCCAAGCCGACGAGCATGCGTTGGCGTCCGGATAAGTTGATATGCGAGTATGAGGTGGGCGGCGTCAAGTTACGGGAAGAGAAATTCGTCGCGGCGAATGATGCCGCGGTGTCGATGATCACCGCCTCGAAGCCAGTGATGATTGAGTTTGCTGGACATAGCTTTTATCACCGGAATAGCGTTTCGTCTTCCGCTTCGATCGAATTTGATGCTCGTGCAAACGCGATCATTGTGCGTGAGGGTGGTACGGTGAAGTCCTGCCC
>JBPCVD010000717.1:0-4699 GCA_051010815.1 Rubripirellula sp. | reverse complement strand
TCTCAGTGACATACATGGCAATCTCGAAGCACTTCAGGCTGTGCTTGATGATGCACGCGGCCGCGATATTGCCTCGTTCTACTGCTTGGGCGATACCGTAGGGTTCGGCCCTGACCCACGGCCTTGCGTTGAAATCGTCGAGTCCTTCTGGCGTGCTCCCCATTATCTGATCCATGTGTTATGAGAGTCTAGAGGCCGATAACGGCCGAAGGAGATTCTTGCGACGACGCGAAACGACGAAAGCCCGAGCAGGTTGTGAAGCTGCTGCAGGATGGCGAAGGCATGCTGGCCGCCGGGAAGACTCTCGGCGAGGTCTGCCAGAAGCTAGAGATCAGCGAAGCGACTTGGATGCGTTGGAAGAAGCAGTTTGGCGGCATGAAGTCGGACGAAGCCAAGCGACTACGCGAGCTCGAAGTAGAGAACCAACGGCTGAAAGAGATGCTGGCCGAGGCGGAACTCGACAAGCGGATCTTGAAAGCGGCCATCGAGGGAAACTACTGAGCCCGGAGCGGCGACGCGATGCAGTCGACTACGTCCAGGGCTTCTGTGACGTGTCTCAGCGCCGGGCTTGTGATGTCCTTAGTCAACCTCGTAGCACGCAGCGCTACAAGCCAACCGAAAAGAGTGACGAACCGAAGTTGCTTTCGCGGATCCTCGAGCTTGTCGCTGAGTTTCCGCGTTACGGCTATCGGCAGATTACACGCTTGCTGCGCGCCGAAGGTTGGCGGGTGAATGCAAAACGAATCTATCGGCTTTGGAGACAAGAAGGCTTGAAAGTACCAAAAAAGAAGGCAAAACGCAGGCGGCTTGGCAGCAGCGATGGTGGTATCATTCGTCGCCGAGCCGAGCACAAGAATCATGTCTGGTCGATGGATTTTGTCTTCGATCGAACGACAAACGGGCGGCCAGTGAAGATCTTTTCAATGATCGACGAGTACACACGCGAGTGCATCGCGTTAACGGTCGATCGCAAGTGCACCAGTGAGGATGTGATCGGCATCCTCGTGAAGTGTTTTGAAGAACGCGGGGTGCCTCGGTTCATCCGCAGCGACAACGGACCGGAGTTCATCTCGCATCAACTGCGGGAGTTTCTTGAGCGAGTGGATGTCGGCACGTCCTACATCGAGCCTGGCAGTCCTTGGCAAAATGGCTACGTGGAGAGCTTTCACAGCCGACTGTGCGACGAGTGCCTGGCATGCGAAGAGTTCATGACACTCGGTGAAGCAAGATCGGTGATCGGACATTGGCGTGAGGTGTACAACCACCGCCGACCGCACAGTTCGCTTGGCGGCTTGTCACCCTCCCAGTTCGCGACGCGTTGTGGTGCTTCCGCTCCAGTCGCTGCGCTCCCTACGCTCCAGCACCACAACAACGCTGATTTACTTACCCAACCCGTACTCTCATAACCATGGACCAACTTTTGGGGGCACTCCACTTCGATCTCTGCCTTGCCGGAAACTGGGACTACTTTGTCACTGGAAACGGTGAGGCCGAATCTCGACGTGCCAAATCGGAACTCAATTTCTGGTACGACTGGGTGCGATCTGAACTTTCAAAATCGCAGCTCGAATTTTTGCAATCTCGCCCATCAATAGATCAACGTGATGGAAAAACGTACGCCCATGGCGATCCGATCGACACAGTAAATGGATACCTCTTCCCCGAATCAATCTATGACGCCAACAAAATGCGTGACATGTTTGCCGCGTCTGACGGATTGTTTCATTGCGGGCATACGCACATTGGTGGTGTTTTTACCGAATCAGAATTTGTTGAATCCAATCAATACGATGGTCGATTCGCCCCTAATTCAGAATCCGCTATCATAAACGTCGGCTCAGTCGGTCAACCTCGTGATAATGATCCACGCGCTTGCTACGTTGTGTCCTATGGTGACGCCTACGAATTCGTCCGTGTTCCTTACGACTACGAAACAACTCGTCGCAAACTCGATGACTTAGACCCACCGGGATTGGCCAGATAACAAAACGATGCACGCGAAGCCGGGCTTGCGTGTGCTTTTTTCTGCTTGCAGATCTATCGTTCCGGCTCGGTGATCGTAGACGTTCTCCGTACTACTTATTCAGATGCATATCAGCCGGATTTCACGATTTGGCCTTATAGGGCTTTCGATAGCGTTACTTTGGATGGCCTTCACGCCGCGCGGTCGGATTGATCAATCAACGATCGCATTGCTAAGAGATGGAATCCGCCTTCACGAAGCCTCTGAGATCATTGGACTTGGAGACGGATGCCACGATGGATTCTCAGACGAGCACCATCATTTCCTGCGCCGGAAGGATCAGCAGATGATTGCGTATTGGGTCAACGCTGATGGTGCCATCATTGTTGAACTCCCAGGTGAATGGGAAATTCGGAATGCGCGTTACGTGTCTCGCATCGACGAATTGAGCTTCTCGTTCATTGGCATGTTGAATGATCGGATCGTAAATCGGATGATGCGCAACACCGTTGGGAGGCTTCTACGATCTGAATCGGCTTGGTCGTCGATCATCCTGTGGATCGGCGTGCTGACGTTGTCGGCGTTTCCAGCCGTACTGGTGGGGGCGTGCGCCTCCGTATCTCGCAAACGTATCTGGTTGGTTTCTGTGATTTCTGGTTTGGTAGTCTACTTCGCAATAGCACTCAGTTCGGATCGACTTCTGCTACATCACACAGACTATCAATTCCAAGAAGCGTGCCCTGCAGTTTGCGTTTCAGTTCTTGTCTTCTCTATCGTCTATGCTTGCTACGAGGCTGCACGCCTGAGGTTCGCGTCGACACATGTTGATACTGAAGACGGAGAACCAACGGATGCACACGGAGCGGCGGAGTCGACGTTACACTGAGATCAGGTTGTTCGCCGCCGCCCGGTGATCCCCAACGTTATCCGCTAAGTCGAGAATCCATGGGAACATGGTCAACAGCACTGTTCGGTGATGACATTGCTTGTGATGTACGCACCAACTACGTCTTCTATCTGCGAGACGGAGTGTCCAATGCGGCTGCAACTCGTCAAATAATCGCAGATTACGACGATGAGTTGTCGGACACTCACGAAGCAGTTGTTGTTTGGTGCGCGTTGGCTGTCACACAGTGGGAACACGGTCGCCTTCTCAAGTACGTACAGAAGAAGGCGATTCAGCTAATCGACCGCGGTGGCGACATCGAACGGTGGGAGGCCGAGAATGACTCACGCACGGTGGGGAGTCGAAGACGCGTCCTTTGTGCCGTTAAGAAAAAGTTGGAGCGGCCCCAGCCACCCAAAAAGCACCTGCCGCCGATCACGAAGAAGCAATTGCCTCCAAAGCGGGCAGTAATCGACCATCATTGGACGGTCGGTCAGGTGGTCGCATTCAAACGGGACTCGAATAGCTACGTGTTGCTTCTGACAGAGCAAACCAAAGACTCAGAATATCACGGCCAGCTTCCATTCTTCGTGGTCCTGAACTGGCAGGGCAAACGCATTCCCAAAGCCAGCAGAATCAAGAACCTTCTTCCTACGGCAACCGTGATTGAGGTGACTGAGAACACGGAAGGTGAACCAATTCCATGGAACCGAATCAAGAAACTCGATACTTCACTTGGCCGCACGCGATATGTGCACGTTGACGAAAACTCGATTGGCGGCGTGTTCACCGGTGCCAGTTGGGCGACTCTCGACACAGAATTAGATCAGGCATTTGATCCCGAACATCAATCATACTTACGCAACATCTGGCTCGACAGCCATATTGACGGAATGAGTTGGGACTACGACGACACCTCAGATACTTGGGTGCGAAAAAAGCATGTTCCCACATACTACGATTCGTAATCGAGCGGAAGAAGCGGATAACAATACAATGCACCGGAGTTGCCGATCCGGGTCGAATCTGAAATCAACGTCGCTGGCGGCAACCCGGTGATTGTGGCCGTTCCACTGCCTGATTGCTGTAACTGATGGTTGACGTGCTGTTGCTGTAACGCGGATTTGATAACGGCGAATCTTGGGGTCGACCCAATCGTCCGATTGCCCAAGCGTTGTCTCTCGGAACTTAGCACAGGCAACCCACTTGCTCCGTTGGATAGGCTGTTGTCTGCTAGCGCGTGTACGCCTTCGGTTGGGTCTTGCCACGGTGCGAACAGAACATGAAGACAACCGCTGCGCGGACGATTGCTCAACTTGTCTTCTGGCGGCTTTTCCCGTGCTCGCTTCAACGTCGTGGAAACGAGTGCGAATCAAAAAGGATGGGCGGTCGATGCGCTCGATTTGCATGCAGCTCTAAAACGCGGCTATGATGTTTCTCCTTGGGGCGATGTTGCCCTGACCACAGAGCCTGAAGAGGGTGGAACCATGTGGTGCACACGGAGTCGCCGGACGTGCGTTTACAAGTGGATGGTTTTCGGCGGCGACCCGGTGACCACTACCGTTACATGGGCGTGGCGTTCGAACAACTTCGTGCAAACGTGATCCGTGATGCTGATCGGATTTGATTTGCGCATGACGATGGGCACTCGACAACAAGTCCCAACAAATCGGCGAAGTCAAACTGCGCCGAAGTCCATTCGCTTGGTCAGCGGGGCATTCAATACCAAGGACACACGAAAAGCGTGGCGAATGTCGCGCTCGACAACGGGTCTTCGCAATTCGGAGGCGTCAACTATTCGATCTGTATGCAACTAGGTGGGCATGTCACTCGTCGCAATAGATTGCAGG
>JBPCVD010000716.1:0-3896 GCA_051010815.1 Rubripirellula sp. | reverse complement strand
CGCCCGAACTGACCCTCCGCGCCGAAGCGCGTAGTCATAGCGCGACCATGCGAACTCGTATTGTTGACGAAATTCGGCAAGCATTCGAACGTGCCGCTAGCGAAGTCACCAACCATGAAGGACTTTCGGGCTCGGTCGACTTCAGCTCACATGTGGACTACGAATCGTTCGCGCTCGCGAAAGATCACCCGTCGATCGCCGCGGCCAGCACCGCCGTCCGAACCGTTGGCCGCGAACCGTTTGCCGAAATTTCCAATGGAGGTCTCGACGCCAATTGGCTCTACCGCCTTGGGATCGAAGCGGTGACCCTTGGTTGTGGGCAACGCAACATTCATACAGCCGATGAGCGCCTCGTCATTGCAGACTATCTCGACGCCTGCCGCATCGCGACCTGGTTGATCACGGATGGTGCCAGCCATGAAGGATGATGACGATCTCTGTCTCTGTTTTCATGTCAGCCGACGCAAGGTCGTTCAATTCATCCGCGTCAATCGACCCACCGTCGCCAGCCAACTTTCCGAATGCTATGGCGCGGGAACGGGATGCGGTTGGTGCCGCCCCTACCTAAAACGACTCCTGGAAGAAGCCGATCCAGAATCGACTCCTCTGCCAGATGCCGACGCTTACGCAGCAGATCGCAAAGTGTATCGCGACGAAAAGTCGTAGTGCCCGAATCCCGTTACCAATCCAACTTGGCGGGAAAGTACTCGTCGATCAACTCAAGGTAGAACGGTTTCAGCGCCTCAACGTCTGGTCGACGATCACTCTTGGAATAGAGGTCGTAGGGATTGAATCTCCGCACCCACTCGAACAATGACTCGTCTTCCTGATCAAACATCCATTCATACGCCCGCTCTCGATGAGCGGAGTAGAACGAGTGGTAGCGAATCATGTATTGCGCTTCGACCGGCAAATACTGCCGAGTGACGTGATACAGATATTCATCGTGACCCCATGACAAGTGGACATTCTTGAGCCCCGCATGCGGCTCGTAGACCCCATTCTGAGTCTCATAGACGGGGTGATTCAAGTCGGCGTTCTCCTGAAAGAACTCGTGATAAACGATCTTCGGCGAAAACGCGCAGCCAACCGGAAAGGTATCGCCCACGACTGCCCATTGCGGCTCACCAAACAAACACAAGATCTTGCCGAGATCGTGGATCAAGCCTGTCAAAACAAACCAACGCGGATGACCGTCGGCACGAATCGCCTCGGCCGTCTGCATCAGATGTTCAATCTGCGACAGCTCCGTATCGGGGTCACTGTCATCAACAAGCGTGTTCAGGAATTCCATCGCCTCCCAGACGCTCATCTTCAATCGATTCAACTGCAAGAAGTCTTGTCGTTTCTGCTGAACGAAGTCGAACGTTTGATACCGATGATTCAGTCGATAAAACTCTTTCACGCTCGGCCGCGCGTCCGACCCATAGTCTCGGAACGCGGACTCGCTCTTTGACTCGTTGTCGACCTTCTCATCAACATTCGCGTCGACGTGAACATTCTGATCGGCATCCCGACTCAGATCGGCACTGGACATTGGACTGGGATAGCGACGCCGAAGGTCCGCCTCCCATTCGTCTGGATCATTCATCGGATTCGACTTGCTCATACCAGACGACGAACCTCCTTGGTCACGATGCGGCTACAGATTAAAGGGATCGACGTTGAGTCTAGAAAAGACTAGGCCCCCGCGACCTCAGCAGCCTTGTATACCACCTTGACGCGTTTGAAACCCAAACGCTCGTACAACCGAATCGCCGCCGTGTTGTCAGTGGTGACTTCAAGATGCATTCGACGCAAACCCGCAACCCGAAAACCAGACGCCGCGCGGGACAACAAGATAGATCCTAAACCGCGACTTCGGTGGGCGGGATCGATCCCCAAATTCTGTACCGCACCCCAACCCTCAAACTGCAAACCCTGAATGGTTCCGACCGGTACGAGAACACCGGTGTCCACATCACGGTATCGACAGAGCCAAGTCGCTTCGGGAACAAAGCTGGATCGAGACGTAATCTCACGCATCAGACGCAGACACCCGTCGCGGCGTCCAAGACAAGGAAAGACGTTTGCGTCCAACTCCTTACGAAAACTTTGGTATTTCGCTGTCGCATGTTCGCGGATCAAGTCCGTCGAATACGGAACGAGGTCGTAACCAGACGGCACGGGAACCGACTCCGGTACCTGATGCGTCAGGTCATACTCCATTCGAAACCGTTTGAAATACGTCAGTCCCATCCCGATCACCCACAAGAAATCTGCGACGTGTTAATCGTAGCACACGGTCCGATCGCGACCGACCAAATCTATCGATAGGTGTCTTGGGTGGGTGCGTCCGAAAGCACTGACCCGGCGCAAGTTGAAAACGAAGCTTGTTTCGAGAATAACCCGCCCGGGTGGGCACTTTCTCCTCGAGCGATCACTTGCAGTTCCAATCCGTGGGCACGGCGGCAAGTCGGTTCAGCTCCAATTGCCTTGGGCACACGTCGCATCGCCTCCGACGCTGGTGGACACGTCAACCAAGTCGTACATGTCGCATCACAGCACTCGATTCGCCGCTATGAACCGCCGCGCAGACTTGCTAAACCCTCCCAAAACGTCGCATTCCTGGGCGGAACCCCTATTTTTTGGGCTGCCAAACATTTATATTTGATGCAGCGCAAAGGAAGGCCGATTCTATCGTTAGACGCATGTTCCTGAGCTGAGATTCCGTCCGTTGACATTGCCCACAACCACCTCCGATCCATCTCGCCATCGCCGATTCCCACTGCTGGGAATCGTCCTGCCTACCCTGATCTTGTTGTGGCTAGCTCTTGCTGTCGGTTGCGGTTCATCCTCGAGCGTTGCTCAGGTCGGCCCCTCCAAACCGAAGATCGTGACCACGACTGGGATGGTTCGCGACATGGTCTCGGCTCTCGTCGGGGAAGACGCCAACGTTGAATCGATCATGGGACCGGGTGTCGACCCGCACCTTTACCAGCCGTCTCGAGGCGATTCGGTCAAGTTGCTGCAAGCCGACATCGTCGTTTACAACGGCCTGCATCTTGAGGGACGTCTTGGCGAGGTCTTGGAAGGTCGTGAGAAGTCAAAGGGACCAACGATCGCTGTCGGCGAAATGCTGACATCCGACCGGCTGCTTGATGCGGACGCAGGGTTACATGATCCGCATATTTGGATGGACGTCTCCCTCTGGAGCGAAGCCGCTGGCAAGGTCGCCGATGAACTTGCCTCCGCGATGCCCGACCACGCCGACGCCATTGGGCGTCGAGCGAGCCAGTTGCAGGACGACTTAGCTGCGCTTGATGTTTGGGGAGAAGAAACGATCGGATCGATCCCCGAGTCGCAGCGAGTGCTGGTCACAGCCCACGATGCTTTTCAGTACTTTGGCAAGCGATATGGAGTCGAAGTTCACGGAGTGCAGGGTGTTTCCACCATCAGTGACGCAGCCATCAGCGATGTCAATCGTCTGGTTGATTTGATCGTGTCTCGTAAGGTGCCGGCCGTCTTCTTTGAGTCGAGCGTTTCTCCGCGACAAGTGAAGGCGATCGTCGAAGGTGCCCGTCAACAGGGACTCGAAGTTTCGAGCGACTCGACTCTACTCAGCGATAGCATGGGCGCGGACGACACGCCGGAGGGTACGTACGTTGGCATGATGCAACACAATTTTCGCACCATCGCCGAAGCACTCGGAGGCAGTGCCGCAAAGTCGACGCAGGCTGCGAAGAGCTCCGCGACTCAAGTTCCACGCGTGTCCCAAGGGCAGAGCGAATCGTCGTCCAAGAGTTCCAAAAGTTGACCTCCATCGACGCCGCCAATGTCCCTCCCCTGCAGGCTTTCAACGTCACGATCGCCTATCGCAGCACGGCTGTTCTTTCGAACGTGAGTTTCGCGACGCC
>JBPCVD010000715.1:0-3052 GCA_051010815.1 Rubripirellula sp. | reverse complement strand
ATGCCATCGTCGTTGTCGAAAATGTCGAACGGTGGCTCGACGAGGGACACCCGCCACGAGAAGCCGCTCGGCGCGCCATGGATGAAGTCTCTGGGCCGATCGTGGCGGTCGCATTGGTGCTAAGTGCCGTGTTCATACCCGCTGCCTTCATTGCCGGTATCACAGGTGAGTTTTTTCGCCAATTTGCCGTCACCATTGCCGTTTCGACCGTGATCTCCGCCTTCAATTCGCTCACGCTCAGCCCGGCGTTGGCGGCGATACTTCTCAAGCCGAAGGGAAGTCGACGCGATCCCCTGCAATGGACGCTGGACATGACGGCGGGATGGTTTTTCAAGCTGTTCAACCTGTTATTCGGCTGGGCCACGAAGGGCTACACGGGCATCGTCGGTATCTCGCTTCGACTCTCGTTCATTGTGTTGCTCATCTACGGCGGATTGCTTTACCTGACTTACGACTCATTCACGCGTGTGCCGACCGGCTTTGTCCCGGATCAGGATAAAGGCTATCTGTTGGTCAACGCCCAATTGCCGGAAGGATCTGCCCTGTCCCGCACCGAGAATGTCATCTCGGACATCCAGGAAATCGCGTCCAAGATTCCAGGCGTTGCGCACACTCTGGGGATCTCGGGGCAATCCGTGATCCTCGGGGCGAATGCTTCGAGCTACGGATCGATGTACGTGATGTTGGAAGGGTTCGACCAGCGCACGTCGCCCGAACGCTCCGCGAACGCCATCGCTGCCCAGCTGCGAAAGCAATTCAAGGACAATATTCGCGAGGCTTCTGTCTCGGTATTTGGTGCACCGCCGATCGATGGGCTCGGCGAAACCGGCGGTTTCACCTTGATGATTGAAGACCGTGAGAATCTGGGTGTCAGCGCACTGGAGGAGGCCGCAGATCAAATCGTTGCCGACGGAAATCGCACATCAGGATTGACGGGACTGTTCTGCGGATTGAGTGGCAACGCGCCCTGGGTGTACCTCGACATCAACCGTGTCAAATGCGAGACGCTAGGCGTCTCCACCAGCGCAGTTTTCAACACACTGGAAGTCAACCTCGGCTCCTACTATGTCAACAACTTCAATGAATTCGGACGATCCTGGCAAGTCAACGTGATGGGCCAGAAGGATTTTAGAAACCGCTTCGATGACATCAAGCGATTGAAGGTTCGTAACAAACAGGGTGAGATGGTCACGCTTGCGACACTCTTGGAGGTGCGTGAGGTTAGTGGACCGGTCGTGATTCGCCGCTACAACATGTACCCGTCTGCAGCGATCAATGGGCAAACGAGTCCCGGAACGAGTTCCGGCCAAGCGATCACACTGATGGAGAAGGTCGTTCAGAAAGACCTTCCCAAGTCGATGACCTATCAATGGACGGGTTTGACGTTCATGCAGCTCAAAGCTGGCAACACAGCGATCTATGCTTTCGGATTCGCCGTTCTATTCGTTTTTCTTGTTCTGGCGGCGTTGTACGAAAGCTGGCTTCTGCCATTGGCCGTGATTCTTGTCGTTCCCATGTGCTTGCTGTGCTCGGTACTGGGCGTCCAAGCCGACGCTTTGGACGTCAACATCTTCACGCAAATCGGCTTCATTGTTCTTGTTGGACTTGCGAGCAAGAATGCGATTTTGATCGTCGAATTCGCGCGTCAACAGCAAGCGCTCGGTGCGACCAGACGAGATGCGACGCTCGAGGCCTGTCGCCTGCGGCTTCGTCCCATTCTGATGACCTCGTTCGCTTTCATCCTTGGCGTCGTCCCACTGATGCTCGCCACGGGAGCAGGGGCCGAGATGCGTCGCACGCTGGGTACCGCCGTATTTGCAGGCATGCTTGGCGTCACCGCGTTTGGGATCTTCCTGACGCCGGTCTTTTACTACGTCATCATGCGATACTCGAAAGTCGCAGTCGCCAACACTGAAAATGCTGCGCAAACCAGTGACTAGATCGCAACGAGGAAGACTCGCAAGAAGAGAGCAGTCGGCCTGGACAAAGGTCGGTCGTTGAGCGAATACGTCAGCACAACGATTTCAGCCTGCAAGCGAACTTACTCTGCCTCGGGCCTTGGCAAGGCCTCGGAATCGGGCGGACCCAAATGCAGTAACTCCGATGCCGATACGTTCGAGGGGGCAGGCGATTTTTCTTGCGATCCTGAAGAAGGCGACGTTTCCGTGACGGCCGGTTCGTCCGTCACCGATGGCCTTACCCGTTGGCCGCTAATCGACTCCTGAATGATTTGCTCGCTCACGCTCTCGACAGACCCAACGGTTGAACAATCGCTGAGACAATCGCGACGCATTTCCCATCCACCGCCCAGCGCTTTGTAGATCGCGATCAGACTTCGAGCCACATCGCCGTGCGCAACCGCCAGGGCATCCTGCTCTTGGACAAGGAACGACTGCAGCGTGAAGATTTCATTGAAATTGACTTCGCCAGCGCGGTACTGCGCCGACGCAACTTCGATAGCTTCTTGATTGGCGTCCACGGACTCCATCAGAAAGCCTACGCGCGACTGGGCCTGCAGGAAAGAGACGACCGCTCGCTCCACATCCGCGTTAGCTCGCAAGACCGTTTGGCGATAGTGAAGGACCTGCTGATGAAACTTCGTTTCCTGAAGATCGACGTTGTTCTTGATGCGACCATAGTTCAGCACGTCCCAGTCGAATCCTGGCAAGATAATTCCGGTCGTGCTGCTCGATCGCCAGAGATCGCTTAGATCTTCTGCACTGTGGCCGATACTTCCGCGAATGGACATTTGCGGAAGTAGATCTGCAGCGGCCACCCCAATCTGTTCACTCTGTGCTGCGACCTGACGTTCCGCCTTTCTGACGTCCGGTCGTCGCCGCAATAGATCCGCCGGCATCCCCAACTCGACTTCACTCGGCGCGTCCGGAATCGGGCCAATTCCTAACTCACCGGTCAAGTCACGCGGCGGTGTCCCCCGCAACACGCACAAGCGGATCTGAGCCTTCCGCTCCATCGCCATCAGTTCCGGGATCAACGCCTCGGTGTTCTTCACATTGATCTTAGCTTGCAGAACATCGAGGTCGTCCGTCTC
>JBPCVD010000714.1:0-19782 GCA_051010815.1 Rubripirellula sp. | reverse complement strand
GCTCCGTCTCTTTCGGGATCGAATCACCCAGCAGTTCGTCGTACTCGGGATACAGCCCCTCATCCGGCGACGTCACATTGACCTGATCGAGTCGTAACCATTGCCCCAAGAAATCGTTGACAAATCGCTTCGACTTCTCATCTTCCAGCATCCGATCGACCTGCAACGAGAGCCCCTCGGCGTCTGACAGTTTGCCGTCATCCGCCAGCCGCAACAGTTCTTCATCGGGCATACTCTTCCACAAAAAGTACGAAAGACGATTGGCAAGCGCGTAGTCGTCCAGCTCTCCCACCTCCCCACCAAACATCAGAAACTGGGGCGACGTCAGCATCGCTCGCAACGGAATCCTCACCGCGTCGAGTGGCTCTCGCCCATCCGCGATCGCCGGCTCCGCTAGGTCGATGAACGGTTGCAATTCACTCTCGGCAATTGCCCGCCGGAACGCTCGGGGCGCAAAACTTCGCACGACTTCCGCCACCTGCCCTAGCGGATCTTCTGAATCAGCGACGCGATAGGGGCCATCAGCATCGCGTCCCCTGCTTCCAACAAGCTTCATCCCCTTCAGTAACCGCTGCGTGCTTGGAGGTGGCCATGTCTCATGCAACGGACCCTCGGCCTGTTGGGAAAGGATGGCTAGTCCGACGCCTTTAAAATCCTTTGCACCTCCAGCAAAGACACTTCCGAAGCCCTGTTCTAAACGAAAAGTGAGGTAAGGCGTTTCTCCAGGCTCAAGATAGGTATCCACGACAATCGATCGCGGACCGCCTGGTTGCAGATCTTGCGACATCACCAACCGCGCCGCGCCGGAAGGGTTCTTGACGATTAGCTTTGCAGTGACCGGGCGCTTCGATTGATATGCCGCTAACTTCGCTTTCAGTCGATAGACTCCCGGCACCATGACGTAGTGCCGAAACTGTGTGAGGTAGTCGATATCACGAAACAGAACGATGCCTTTGCCAAACTTCAGTTCCCTCGTTACGCTGCCACCCAAACTGAGTGGTTTCTCGTGCCAGTCCTTCAAGAATTCAAAGTCTTCGTCGCTGGTGCGATAGGGATTCTTCTGGACTTGTATTGCCTGGGCAAGGGCTTCGTCAGCAGCCGTCAAATAGCTTGCCATATGGACTGCTGAGATCCGCTGGTTTGCACCCACCGTGTCAAAGCTGCCAGATTCAACTTCGTCGGGAACACTCCTTGTGGCATCCCCGTCGATCAAGAGTAGATCGCGAAGAGTGTAGCCCAACTCTGCCTTCGTTAGGCGACGCGCGGGCACACGACCGACGCGTTCCTGTCGCTCGATGCTTGCCCTGTGCAATGCTTGTTCTAGCGTAGCCAAGGTGCTCTTCAATTGGCTTGGTTCAGGCCTATCTTCGGAGGCAGGCGGCATGTCGCCGTCATGCACACGATCAAAGATCCGCTCCCACATTCGAAACACCACTGGATCGGAAAGATCATTCCCGAGCATCCCGAAGTCCAGATCCGTGTCAGTTGAAGCGTCGTGACACCCGATGCAAGATGATTCCAACAGCGGATCAATGCCATCTTTGAACGACTCAGCAAACAACACGTTTGCTGGAAGAACGAAAGCAACAAATGCAGATAGCAAGTACTTCATTGGACGTAAACTCGCTTTCAACGATGAACCGATTCGCAGGTCACAACGTGACCCATTGATAGATCCCTGCGTGCTCAGGAGAGATTCGCACGACCGATTGAAGCGTTAGCCTCCCTGGGATTGGTTAACGTAGTTAGCCATCGCTTGTGCTTCTTCAACGTCGATCTCACCGTCGCCATTCACATCGATATATTGAAAGCTTTTCTTTAACTCGTCCGGCGCTTCGGCTTTGCTGATGCTTCCATCTCGATCTTTATCCATCGACTGCACCAATTGCTTGGCCGTCACCTGCCCCTTGTCCGCGCCGGGTTCCTTCAACGCGGCCTTGCTTCTAACTCCAGATTCTTTGTTCAAGTAATCGGCGATCGCCTGGGCTTCCGACACATCGATTTTCCCGTCAGCATTGCCGTCGTATTCTTCAAAGAACAGTCGCAAATCCTCGGGTGCCTCACTCTTGTTGATGGCTCCGTCTTTGTTCCGGTCCATGGACTCGACAAAAGTTTTGGCAACGACAAATTTTGGAGATGGAACTCGCTCCGCTTTACTATTCGATTCGACATCGACAGGTTGCCGAGAAGCAAAAGCTGCGACGGCGTTCGCTTCCTCTAAGTCGATCAAGCCATCTCCATTTGCATCGATGTAGGGGAAATTCGCTTTGAGTTCCGCGGACGCCTCTGACTTACTGATTCGTCCGTCGCCGCTCTTGTCCAAAAACCGAATAATCTGTTCTCCCGAGAAACCTTTGGACGGAGTTGCTGCATGAGGTTCTTCTGGCTCAGCTGTCGCACCTGGCCGAAGAAACTTTGACGCGTCGAGTTCTTCACCGAGCTTGGTCGAAGTGAATTGATAAACCAAGGTAGTTTCAGGTGACGCAACTTTTAATGTGATTTGCTTCGGGAACTGAATGCCATCGACGCGTATGAAACTCTCATAGATCATCTCAGACTGTTGAGACAGCTTCACTCCTTCCAACAAACTCGATTCACGATTGACGAAAAACTCAACGGGACGCCCCACTAAAGTCACTACCGCGCAGTTCTTTCCATTGAAGTCCACGTCCGCCCCATGCTTCAAGGCGGCAGCGCCAAACTCCTCACGCAGCGCAACCAAAGGGCTTGGCACGACCAAAAACCGTTCCATGATCGCCTCCTCGCTGGACACATCACGCAAACCCGCTTGGGTGTCTCGAATCCAACCTGAATCACCATCCCAACCAAGCTCGCGACTGTACCCTGTCAACTTCATCGCCGAGTAGATGCGGTCGCCGCGCGTATCGAGAATGGCATCCACGGTCCCTTCAAAGGGACCGTAACTACTGGTACCGCTGACACCGCCGGAGCGATGAATTGACTTGATCGCCGATATCGCTTTCGCGCCGCCCACTGCCTGAAGATGTTCTTCGACAACATCAGCGGCTCGGCCCGACGCGGCGGTGAGACTCACGACGAGTATCAAGAGCGATCGTGTCGCCAACTTGAGCATTGAAATCGTCCCGAAGAGTGGAAACGGGGAGCACGCGTCTCCCCAAATGCCTGCCGGAAATCTGAAAGCTCGTTACCCGATCATGACCTAAGAATTGTATTCGCGACGACAAGGATTCGCCCAACGCCCGGCGGAGAAAGTTACAAGCGGATACCAAAACCGACAGGTGAGACGCGAGTTAGCATCCACCCCCGTCAAAGCCGATCGAGGACGGATCGACGACGGATCGAAACCAACTCTCCGCCGCAAGTACGCCAAGTCGCAGCATGCCACGACTCAAATGTCGATAACTTGCGCGACGGGCAGTACGAATATCTTCCCATCACCGATCTCACCACGAGATCCGGTCAGAGCGACCGACCGTATCGTTTCGATCACAGTCGCTACCTCAGAATCTTGAATCACGATTTCGATCGCGAGCTTTCGCAGCAAATCAACCTTGTATTCGTTGCCACGAAAACGCGACGTCTGGCCTCGTTGCCGTCCGTAGCCGACTGCATCACAAACGGTCATCCGATCGATGCCTTTGTCCTTCAATGCCTCGCGAACGGTGGAAAGCTTGGTGGGCTGAATGATCGCAACTACCAATCTCATCGATGCTCCGATTCGTCATCCTGGTCGTTTGAAATAGTAGACGGTTTTAACTGTCTCACCCTTGGAAGCAAAATTCTCCACGTCCACAAGTTGCCATCCGTCGGCTCCCAGTTGATTGATTTGCTGTGCGAGATCGTCAGCCTCCATGCCTTCGTCAGCAAGCGCTAGATGCCGCCAACTCGCTACCGATGACTGATCACGCTCCTGCGGAACGGCGTCAGACGTCGACATGTAAGCCAAACCCAAACCGGCAACAACCGCAACAAGAACAAACCTGTGCCACACAACACACCTCCACTTCGAAACACGCAGCTATCGATAATCAATCAATGACACGGAAGTACCTGATTTCACAGACGCCTCAGCTGCCAGACACATGGCGACCGACCACCTTCCGTCCTCCGCCGAGCAATGCAAAGGAACACCATCCCGAATGGCCGAGACCATCCGGGCAATCTGGTCCTCCAATTCAAATAGTTCGCCGGTGGGCTTCTCGATCGAAACCGTTTCCACCTGATCGCCATTGAAGGCCCGCAATGAAAATGCTGGATGGCGAGTCCGGTCCATTGCCCCACTCCAGGACGCCCACAATGCACCCTTTGTTCCCGTCACCTTGATCGTTTGGTGGTGCTCGAATGCCGCCAACGTTTGGGAGACAACAGCATAGGCGCCTCCGGTGAAGTGCATGATCGCACTGAAATTGTCGTGCAACTCAGGATGATCTTTTTGCCGAGAGTTCGCCGTGGCGTAAATTTTTTCCGGTTCGCCGGATCCTTCGAGGTACCAACGAGCAAGATCGAAGAAGTGAATCGGCTCTTCCAAAATCCAACTCCCGACCCGGTTGATGTCATACCGCCAACCATCTGCACCCAAGCGATAAGGGTTCCTCGAAAGTTCGACCAACGCGTAGAGCGGATCACCGATGTAACCCTCGTCAATCATCGCCTTGGCTTTTCCCCACATCGAAGAGAGCCTCAATTCGTGACCCACAGCGAACAGCCGCTCCTTTTCTTTGGCGATGCGAATCATGTCATCGCATTGCTCCAGCGAAACACCCATCGGCTTTTCTAACAACAAGTGTTTGCCCGACGAAAGCACGGACGTCGCAACTTCGTGATGGAGGTGACTTGGCACAACCACATCGACGAAATCGAGATCGTCCCGTTCTACCAACTTGCGAAAGTCGTCGTAAACAGTCGTCTCGGGGTAGGCTTCCTTGGCGGCCTGAACTGATGCATCGCTTCGAGCAGCAATCGCCACCAACTCAGCACCTTCCGTCACGCTGATTGCGTTGGCGTGATGCTGGCCCCAAGCACCGAAACCCACCAAACCGACACGTATGGATTCTTCACTCATTCCTGGCAAGTTCCTTTACCCAGATATTGCGAAACTCAATTGGATCTCCGTGGTGCTGCAGGCCGATCGGACCAAGTTCGGGTAGATCAGGTAACGATCCTGACTGAAGCACTCGCCGACCATTAAGGTTGACCGTCATCCGACTATTTTTCAAGCGGATCCGAAATACGTTCCATTCACCAAGCGGCCGGTCGGCATTTTCGAATGGCAAGCAAGATTGCCTCAATTGAACGGGCAGATTGCGATTCGTTCGATATCCGTTGATCTCTCCGGAACCCAATGCCTGACTCCAAATGTTCGCCTGGCAGGGGAAGTGCCCTCGAAAGTAAATCCCGCTGTCCCCAGCGTCCATGTGCGGACGAGTGATTCGATTCCCATCTGCGTCACGAAGAAAATCACCATTCCAAAGTACGATCGGATGCTCCTTCATCCTTGGCTCTGCCGACAAACACCATTCGACGTACAACTCGACGTCGCCGAACGGGTCTTTTGTCCACAGGCTCTTGTCGAAACTCTTCCTCTGCTCAGCCTTGCCGTCGTAATGCAAAACATTTTCCTCCACCGTCCAATGGCCGAGATGTCCCTGTTCGACCCGCCATTGCTCGAGATCGTCTCCGACGAACAGAGGCCGAAAGCCTTCCGCAGTCAGTGTCTGTGGCTCCAAAAAAACCGGCTTGTTCGATGAATGTGGATTTTTCTCATCGGATTTCGAGCCAGTCTCT
Source organism: Rubripirellula sp. (assembly GCA_051010815.1). Classification (GTDB taxonomy): domain Bacteria; phylum Planctomycetota; class Planctomycetia; order Pirellulales; family Pirellulaceae; genus Rubripirellula. Next base: position 14,016 of record JBPCVD010000714.1, on the reverse strand, counting down.
TCCGCAAACCCAACGGCGGCCGCGAACAGTAACATCAGGCTCCAACAAAAGTCTCGTCGTATCAGTTGCACGAACTGGATTCCCATTGCGTTAAAGGGGCTTCGTCAAAGGCCGAATGCTTGCCGCCGTAAATCTAACGGACCACGAACTCGAACCGCAGGTAAATCCGTTACATTATTCCGCCTGATCGGTCGCCAATGTATCCGGGGCATCGAGTCGCTGCTTCAAACGCTTTCAGGAGAGACAGTCATCGGACAGGAAACGATTCAATTGGCAAGCGGACGGCAGGTCGACTCGGTCGGCCTTGGCCTTTGGAAGATTGATCCCGCTGAGACCGCTCAGGTTGTCCAGTCGGCAATTGACTGTGGTTACCGACATTTCGACAGCGCCTGTGACTACGGCAACGAAATCCAAACGGGCGAAGGACTTTCGGCTGCAATCTCAAATGGGGCTGTGAATCGCGAAGACCTCTGGATCACTTCGAAACTCTGGAATACGTATCACCGACGAGAACACGTACGACCGGCATTAGAGAAAACGCTGCGTGATCTGCAACTCGATTACCTTGATCTGTACCTCGTTCATTTCCCGATCGCTTCTAAATTCGTTCCCATCGAAAAGCGTTATCCGCCGGGCTGGTTCTTTGATCCCGACGCCGCGAATCCGGGCGTCGAAGCCGACGACGTTCCAATCATTGAAACCTGGCGTGCTATGGAAGAATTGGTGGCTACCGGTTTGGTGAAAGAGATCGGCGTTTGCAATTTCGGGTGTTCACTGTTGCGCGACTTGATCAATCAGGCAGAAATCCCACCGGCCATGCTGCAAATCGAAATGCACCCGTACCTGATACAGGAGAAGCTCACACGGTTTTGTCATGAAGCTGGAATTGGCGTCACAGCGTTTTCGCCACTCGGGGCCCAGTCGTATTTTCAGCTGAACATGGCACAGGCTGATGAGTCCTTATTAAATCACGATACAATTCGCGCGATTGCATCTGCACATGACCGTACACCAGCGCAAGTGCTACTTCGTTGGGGAGTCCAGCGAGGAACCTCGGTCGTGCCAAAGACGGCCAATGTCGATCGACTCAAAGAGAACTTAGCGATTTTCGACTTCGCGCTGAGTGACGACGAAATGTCGAAGATCGCTGGCCTGAATCGCAATCGGCGATTCAACGACCCCGGCGACTTTTGTGAATCAGCGTTCAATACGTTCTTTCCAATTTACGAGTGAGTGGTTGCATGAGTCATCTTCAAACCAAGCCAGTCGAAGTGGATCACCAACAACATCACGGCGATTCGGTCTTCCCTTACGTGATTGTGGGATGTGAATCCGACGCCTCACTTGAGACGGCGGCGCAATGGGTTGCATCACAGCGAGACGTCTTGCTGGACTTGGCACACAAGCACGGTGCGGTCCTTCTGCGTGACTTTCCAGTGCAAAATGCCGACGGGTTCGACGCAATCATCCGTGCCCTTGGCCTGACAAACTTCCCCTACGAAAAGTCGCTCTCCAACGCCGTGCGCGTGAACCGAACGCCACGTGTGTTTTCTGCGAACGAAGCGCCGCCAGAGGTGCGAATCTTCTTTCACCACGAGATGGCGCAGACTCCGTTATTCCCAAAATGGATCTTGTTCAGTTGCGAAATCGCAGCAGATCAGGGTGGAGCAACACCGCTCTGCCGATCCGATGTCTTGTTCGAGCGGCTAGCGGCTGAGTTGCCAGAATTTGCTAAAGCGTGCGAGGAGAAGGGACTCAGTTACACCAACGTCATGCCCGATGCCGACGACGCGCAGTCGGGCATGGGACGAAGTTGGCGAAGCACTCTCGGAGTCGAGAGTCGCGAAGCAGCTGAACAACGGTTACGGGAATTGAACTATTCCTGGGAGTGGCAAGAAGACGGTTGTCTGAAGGCGACGACTCCTCCGCTTCCAGCTGTGGTAGAGGCTTCCGACGGCCGGAAGGTATTTTTCAACCAACTGATCGCGGCTTTCTGCGGGTGGAAGGATGAACGAAATGATCCTTCACAAGCGATTCGCCATGGCGATGGATCGGCTTTGGACGCAGACGCTGTGCGTGCAGCCGCACAAATCGCGGAAGACCTCGCGTTCGATTTGCAGTGGCAAGTCGGTGATGTGGCTTTGATCGACAATACAATCGCGATGCATGCACGCCAGCCATTTGAAGGAACAAGAAAAGTCGTCGCCTCACTCGCTGAGATGCAAACACAATCTTTCGAAGCCGTATCGTAAGCCCGAACCGTCTTCCCACCACGTCGCGCGGCACGCATGCGGAGTCTGCAACGCTTGCTGCGATCGACTCCATTCCACGAGTCGCGTCACCAAACCGCGATTCCGCCACCTTCATTCGGTAAGACCAGCACATGTCCAACGACGACTCCAAGCTCAAGTGGTACGAGGGAATTTCTCGGTACCAATGGCTCGTTCTGCTGATCGCATCTCTTGGTTGGGTGTTCGATGTCTTCGAAGGCCAAATCTTTGTAGCCTCCATGCGTGATGCGATGCCCGCATTGCTGGGGGCGGAGTCGGATAGCGATTCAGTCACCGCTTGGAACAACATTGCCTTCGGGTTTTTCTTACTGGGCGGGGCAGTCGGCGGGGTCTTCTTCGGCGTCGTCAGCGATCGTATCGGCCGATCGAAAACGATGATCTATACGATCTTGTTCTATTCGATGTTCACATGTATCAGTGCCTTCGCGCAGGCGCCATGGCAGATGGTGTTGCTGCGGTTTCTGGTGGCGATGGGAGTCGGTGGTGAATGGGCGGTCGCATCGGCGATGGTCGCTGAGGTAATGCCCACTCGTTCTCGGCCCGTGATGAGTTCGATCTTTCATGCATCAAGTGTGTTCGGGACTCTGTTGGCAGCGGCAACCGTCGCCATGCTGATCGGCAATCAAGCACTCAACGATCAATTGGCGGCCGCTGGATGGGAAGGTTGGCGTATCGGGTTCGCAATCGGCGTTCTACCTGCATTGCTAACACTTTGGATTCGCTGGAAACTCCATGAGCCCGAGTCATGGACACGAGCTCAAGAGCGCGCCAAAGAAGATGCGACACAGGCTCCCGGACGACTTACGGAACTCTTTTCAAAGGAGAATCTTCGCGCCACACTCGTCGGCGTCACCCTCGCAACCATCGGTCTCGTCACTTTTTGGGGCATCCATATTTACGGCAAGAATGCCTTGCTTCGGCGCGCCCAGGCGGACGTGCTGTCCGCTGAAAACTGGGCACCACTTGGTCCAGATGCGACCGAAGAGGAGCAAACGGCCAACAAGAAAGCGAGGTCGGACGTTCTGGAAGCGAACAAGCCTGAGATCAAGCGGGCCGAGATGTTAAGCATGGGCTTGAACACGATCGGTGGCGGACTTGGCCTGCTCTTGTTCGGCTGGATATCCAATCGACTCGGACGCAAGGGAGCATTCATTCTGTATCACGTGGTTGCCTTCGGTTGCGTGATGGTAATGTTCAAGTACCTGTTACCCGGCGAAGCGTCTACGACGACATTAGCCATTTGCCTGCCGATCTTCGGTTTCTTTACGCTGGGAATGCATGCCGGCTACGCCGTCTATTTCCCTGAACTGTACCCCACACGCTTGCGCGGGACGGGGGCTGGATTCTGCTTCAACATGGGCCGACTCGGTACGGCAGCTGCATTCTTCATCTTCGGGTTTGCGGTCAGCATCACTCCGGAGTCGCAGGCGATGTTGCTGTCGCCCTTGTATCTACTGGGCGCAGTCGTCGTACTCTTTGGACGCGAAACACGCGGCGAGGAGCTTCCGGAGTAGTGGGCAGCGAGATCGCACTGTTTGCAACGTTGGCGGCAATCGCGTTTCTCGCGGGCTTCATTCACAGCGCCATCGGGTTCGGTTTTGGCATCGTCGCGATCTCGCTGCTGCCGTTCGTTGTGGACGCTCGAAGTGCTCACGTTATCGTTTCGGTCAGCAGCGTTCCGATGCTTATCATGGCGGCCTGGGCCTATCGAGATGGAATTGAGTGGAGTTCACTCAAGCAGGCGTTGCTCGGAGCCGCGATCTTTCTACCGATAGGTTTCGCGCTCTTCGAGTGGTTGCCGCTGGACTGGCTTGTTCGAGGAACGGGATTGGCAATCCTCGCGATGGTTCTGATGAGTCTCCGGGGGAACCACGACGACTCGGGGACGGTCAATCGCCGCGGAGCTTGTTTCACTGCCGGCGCCGCTGCGGGGTTTCTGGCAGGGGCGGTCAGTATCGCTGGTCCCCCCGTCGCAGCATTCGCTCTCAAACAGAACTGGGATCAATCACGGTACAAGGCCTTTGTTACGCAATGCCTTTTGGTAATCGCGTTTTACAAGGCGAGTTTACTCGTCGCTCGCGGACACTTGACCTCCGATTCAATTTACAAGACCGTTATCGTTGCTGTCGTATCCATCGCCGGTGTGCAACTCGGCGTGCTGGCAAGTAAGCGTATCGCTCCCATTCGATTCAGGCGTCTGGTCGCCGGCGCCTTGATCGCGGTCTCCTGCCTGATGATGTGGCGCGGTCAGCCCGAGGAAAAGAAAGCTTCCGTCGACCAGCTTTCGACCGCCCACTTTCAAACGGAATTCACCACTGGCTTTCACTCAGGTCACATGCAAGCCGGCAAGGCATTTCCGTAGGGATCATTCGGCCGTTGAGAGTTCAAGTTGCACGGTGATCGAGCGATGGTCCGAACCAATATCGTCTCCGATTTCATATTTTTGGCAAATCAGCGTTTTGTCGGCAAGACAGTGATCGAGCACCAAGCCGAAAGGAAAGGCATTGAAGCGATACCAAGTCGGCTGCAACGTAAATCTGTCGATACCGCGTGCTAAGTCCGCCTGGTTTTGAAATTTGGAAAACCAAGGCGACCATGGCGTTAAATTCAAATCTCCCACCAGCACAACCGGTACATCCTCAGCGTTAGCCTGGAAAGACGCGATTCGATCCGCCACGTGCTGAAGTTGCGCATTCCGGCATTCAAAAAGCGCGTGGTTCATCGGCGGCAACGGGTGTGTCGCAATCACTCGGTAGGCTTGCGAACCAATGTCCAAGGTCGCGGCAATCGAATCGACGCCAGGTTGTGATGCGAACACCACCTCATCACGCAAAGGGTGTTTGGAGTACAAACCAATTCCAAAATTGCTTGTTGCGAGTGGACGCAAAACTCTGTGCGGATACTGAACGCCAAGTTCTGAATTCAGCGCCGACGCCAACGGAGGACTCAGTTCCAGCACGGCAAACACGTCCGGGTCTTCACGCGACAACTCTTCGATCACGCCGTCGTAGTTCCGATTCCGAGTCAGCACATTGACGACGGTGATGGTGATCACGTCGTCGCCCGGCGTCGCAGTTTCTGCCCTGGGAAATGCTGCCGCGAACCAGGGTAGGTGGATCGCCAACAGTACGATGGCAATCGCGACCGCACGCCAATAACGGCAAGCCAATGAGAGAACGATCAGGCCCAGGATGCCAAAGACCAACTGCACTCGAAGATTGGCCAACAGGTCGGCGAACCAGTGAAATTCGGCTAGCAACGTGGCCAACGTACTGAATCCCAGGCCCAGCATCAGCAGCCGAGTGCAAGGACGCAATTGCCTTTCCGTCCACGATCGCCCGCGTCCATTGTGATGCTGCGGGGCGTGACGGACGTCGTCCGCCTGGTCGCAACCGACTTCGCTGGAACGCCCTGAAGGCGAGTCGTTATCTGCATCTGAAGGCAAGCTTCGGCTCCGTACGAAGTCCTGCGAAACGCTACTTTGCAAACGTGCTTTGAACCAATACGTACATTTGACCTTCATTGTCACTGGGATCGACATCGTACATCCGCATGTAGAGACGACCGCTTTTCTTGGCCGTGAAGTCTTTCCCGCCCTCAATCACGAACGGTTTGGCTTCTGCCAAATCTGCTGGTGAATTCGCGATCACACCGACCAGTGTCCCGAGCTTGATACGACTGTCCCGCATCCGAAACTCTTCCGGAATTTCAATTCCCTCAGGACCAGTTTCGTAGACGACTTTCCACGTGCCTTTGATTTCAGTGTGTACTGGCATCCCTTCCTGCAAGGTCACGCCAGAGTCCTGCCAAAGCTCATTGGCACTCACATTGACGAGCTTTCGATCCTGCATCCGCTGGCTGCCAAGGATGCGATTCAAGCCTTCTTCAGCCTTCCCATATTTCGGTACCAGGCGAACCATTGACTCGTAGACTTCTCTCGCTTTATCGAGTTGCTTCTTCCGTTCATATTCTGCTGCCAGCTTCTCGGCCTTATTGATGAATTCTTTGTGGAGCCCAAGTAACTGCGGGTCGGAAGGCAACTGAGGTTGGTTTTCCGCGATCGCGCGCATTTGTTGCATGCGCTGTTGCTGCATTTGTTGCTGCTGTCGTGCACCACGCCGGTTAACCGGAGGCTGCCCAATCACGAGCGAACAGGAGAAAACGACGATTGAAACCGCCGCGATTTTTCGGGGGAGCAGCAACATAAGATTGGGGGGAGCGAGGTCGAGTGAACGTGCCGTTGAGCCTTCCCCATTCTAATCAGAGTCGGGAATGTTCGCGTCTGCCATTAGCAACGCATTCACGATACGAATTGAACTCGGCAATCCGGAGCCGAGACTCATCATTTTGAGGAGTTTCCGTCTATAATTCCGGTCCTTCCTAATCGCCAACTGCTGGCGGTCATTCGCCTCGCTCCGAAATCTGTCATGAACCCAACCTTCGATTCTGGGGCATGCCCCGCGCACCTGCCGTTGGCCCGCATTCTGACGGGAACTCTTCTTTTGATTTCATGTGCAGTTGCTTCAGCGCAAGGACCGGAACTGGAACGATCGTTGCTCAACGAGCCCGTCTCAGATCTCGCGGCCGATGCGAGGGAAAAGGGCGATGCCAAACGCGGCGCACTTCTGTTTCACTCCCCGGGGATCGGCTGCGCGAAGTGCCATGCAAACCAACTTGAGGACGGCTTCGGTCCCAACCTAAGCCTGTGGAGGCGCAAGGTCGATGACTATCACATCGTGGATTCGGTGCTCCGACCGTCGGCACACATCCAGCCGGAATACAGAAACCTGCGTGTACTAACCTCGGATGGCCGCACCTTCATTGGTATTCAGAGCGAGCGTACGGATCGCGAACTGATACTCAAGACGGGTCCCGGCCCTACACAGGCAACCCGAATCGCGATCAATGACATCGAAGCAGAGAAACTGGGTGAGGTCTCGCTCATGCCCTCTGGACAAGTAAATGCCCTGCGACGACGCCAGGAATTTCTGGACTTGATCGCCTATCTGATCGCCATCCGAGACGGTGGATCCGAGGTCGCGAGCCAACTTCAACCGCCACCCGAAGCATTGCGTCTCCGCATTCCGGAGTATGAATCCAAAATCAATCACAAGGGGATGATCGCTGACTGGAATCGAAAGTCGTTGAAGCGAGGGCAAGCGATTTACCAAGGACTTTGTGTCAATTGCCACGGTACGGTCGAGAAAGCGGGTTCACTTCCAACCTCGCTCCGGTTTGCTTCGGGCAAATTCAAGTTTGGAAACGATCCTTATGCGATGTACCAAACGCTCACCCACGGGGGTGGCCTGATGGTTCCTCAAACGTGGATGGTGCCACAACAAAAGTACGACGTCATTCAATACATTCGCGAACACTTCTTGCGTGCTCATAACCCAAGTCAGTATGCGGAGGTTTCCGAGGCTTATTTGGCAAGTCTGCCGCGTGGTGACTCGCGCGGCCCCGAACCCAAAGTCATCGAACCGTGGACGACGATGGACTACGGTCCGATGCTGACTACAACAATCGAGTTCGGCAGTGATGGGACGAATATTGCGCAAAAGGCGATCGCCATTCGATTGGATGCTGGACCCGGCGGGGTCGCAAGGGGATCCGCTTGGATGGCGTTCGAACACGACACCCTTCGAATGGCAGCCGCCTGGACAAGGAGTTTTGTCGACTGGAACGGAATTCAATTCAATGGTCGTCACGGCGTCCACTTGCACGCAAATGGCGACCTCCATGCCGCCAACCGAACGGCTCCCGGATGGGCAAATCCAACAACGCAATCATTTGAGGACACGCAACGTGTCGTGGGTCGGGATGGCCGGAGTTATGGACCGCTACCTTCCACTTGGGGCAAGTTCCACGGCCTGCATCGATACGAAAATCGGATCGTATTGAGTTACAGCGTCGGCGAAACACCCGTGCTCGAATCTCCGACCGTCGAGCTAGTCAGGACAACGCCGACGTTCGTGCGTACCCTGAATCTTGGCCCGCGTCCGAAGCCACTGAAACTGGCCGTGATGGACGTGCCTCGCGACGCGACACTCAGCCAACAAGATGGCTTTATCATCGTCAAATCGGGCGACAAGCAAATCATCGCTGCAGCACCCAACATGAATGGCTCAGCGTTTCGACTGGCGGACGGCAGACTCGTTCTCGAATTGCCTGCCGGCGATTCGTCGATCAAGGGAGCGGTTTGGTTTTCGGATTCCGCAATCGACGCCGAGACGCGGCGTGACATTGCAACGGCAATCGGTGATGGTGGCTACGACTTGCAGCGTTTCACGCAGGGCGGCCCCGCTCAATATTCAACGCCGGTAAATGTTCCGGCGAAGCAATGGTTCGATTCAGAGGCTTGGTCGGTCGACGAGCTAGTTCGCCCCGACAACAACCCCTGGTCAGCACGAACAAGAGTCACCGGGATCGACTTCTATCCCGATGGTAATTCGCTGGTGGTCTGCACTTGGGATGGCGACGTATGGAAGGTCACGGGTACGAAATCACTCGGCACGACAAACGCCATGCTGCAGTGGCAAAGGATCGCAACAGGCCTGTTTCAACCGCTCGGTATCCTTGTGGATGGCGAACGGCTGCTTTGCAGTTGCCGAGACCAGATCGTCTCGCTGGGCGATGCCAATGACGATGGTGAAATGGACGACTACCGCTGCTTGAACAGCGACCATCAAGTGACGGAGCACTTCCATGAGTTCGCCATGGGACTTCAGCGTGACAGCGAAGGAAATTTGTATTACGCGAAGTCTGCAAGACATGCGAAAACAGCAGTCGTACCTCATCACGGCACGCTATTGAAAGTCAGCCCGGATGGAAGTCGCACCGAAATTTTGGCAACGGGTTTCCGCGCGGCCAATGGAGTCTGCTTGAATGACGATGGCACATTCATCGTCACTGACCAAGAAGGGCACTGGAACCCCAAGAACCGCATCAACTGGGTACGCCCGGGCGGATTCTACGGGAACATGTACGGTTACCATGACGTCACCGATTCATCCGATGACGTCATGGAGCAGCCACTGTGCTGGATTACCAATGCATTCGATCGGTCGCCCGCGGAACTTCTCTGGGCTGACACGACTCAGTGGGGGCCACTTAACGGTTCGCTTTTGAATCTTTCCTACGGCTACGGCAGGATCTTCGTGGTCCCTCATGAGCATCTTTCTACTGAGTCGGGCGATCGGCAGCCTCAAGGGGGAATGTGTCAGTTGCCCATTCCCGACCTTCCAACGGGAATGATTCGCGGGCGATTTTCGCCCAGCGATGGGCAACTATATGTCGGTGGCATGTTTTCCTGGGCAGGAAGCCGACAAGAACAGGAGGGCGGACTCTTCAAGGTCAGCTACAAGAGCGGATCGGTCGGCTTGCCGATCGATCTACGCACGACCAAAGAACGCATCGACATCACGTTCAGCGATCCATTGCAGCCCGAAGCGAGTGGCGACGAGAGTCGTTACAGCATCAAGGTTTGGGATCTGAAACGCACCAAACAGTATGGCTCCAAACATTTCAACGAGCGAGAATTAGACGTCGTTGCCGCGACGCTTCTTGCGGACGGAAAGACCGTTCGACTCGAAATTCCTGAATTGAAGCCGACCTGGGGAATGGAAATCGTCTGCCGACTGAAATCGGCAGAGGGTGATGACTTTCGACGTGTCATCCACAACACGATTCACCAAATTGGTGAACGCTAAGTCGACCTGAGTTGGAACTGCGACAACGCGACCGCGAACGAAAACTGTCTGGTTGACGGAACTTCCTGCGAGTTAAGAAGCTTCGCACGAATCCATCTACGTGGCGTCAATCGATTTCGATGCAAACGACTTCTGCATCGTCGCGGATGAGCCCTCGGCCCCCCGCAATCGCAAGTGCTTGCCGAGTCTTGCCAAATAGCTTTTTGCGGCCAAGTTCAACGTACTCTTCCGGCGATACTTTGATCAAAACCAGCTCGCCCTCCATCGTCGTCACCCAGAGTTTTCCATCCGCTGCGACCAGGTTTCCTTTGCCAAAACGCGTGCGACGCCACTGGGTTTCACCGGTCTTGGCGTCGATGCAAGTCAAGTGTGTCACAGGTCCTGCGCTGCCAACGTTGTCGAACCCGTAGAGATAACCGTCAATTTCGACCGAGGTTTGCCATTCGTTCCGCATGACACTCTTCACGTCAACCGATTCCCAAACAATCCCCGTTTCATAACGCGGCCCTTGCTTTGAGACCGATAGCATCACACAACCATGATTCTCGCCCGATGAGATGAAGACGTTCCCATCAACTTCGATGGGTGTTGCCGTGTTGCAGTCGTATGGCGTGGGAAAAGGGAACTGCCAAAGAAGGCTTCCGTCGGCCGGCCGGATCCCGGTCACGCCCAACCCTGTGAACGCGACCACCTGTGGCTCGCCGGCGATCGTCAGCAGGGCAGGGGAAGCGTAACCCGGCTTGCCATCCGCGGCTCCCCAACGAAATTCACCGCTGGCCTTATCCAACGCGACCACCGCATGCCCCCGACCTCCAACAGTCACAATGACGAGATCGCCCACTACCAGCGGAGAGCAAGCCATTCCATATTCGGCGGGCTTCCCAGCAAATTCTCGGACGAGGGGCTTACGCCAGATCACCTTTCCGTCGGTCAACTGAACACACACCAGCGTTCCCTCACCGGTATAGGCAAAGACACGCTCGCCATCGACGGTTGGCGTCGCCCGTGGTCCGTTCCCCATGCCATTTTCGTAATTGGGGCTGAGACCGGTCGTCCATTCCTGACTGCCATCTTTCAGCCGCAATGCGGCCAAGACCTGGCCTTCATTTGAATTCCAAAGCGTCAGCGCCATCTGGTCCGCGATTGCGACGCCCGACATTCCAACACCTCCGGGAACGCGCCAAGCGACATTCGGCCCACCAGCAGGCCAATCCGACAATAAGCCGGTCGCTGGTATCACTCCATTGCGATCTGGGCCCAAAAATTGTCCAGCGGTGGGCGAATCCGCCTGAACATCGCTCGAAATCTCGAGCGTCGAGGCCATCACGAGAGCGAGAATGACAACGGAAACATGGTGACGTAGCATCGGAACAATTCCATCAAGGAGGACATTGGGATCGCTAATTTACCGAATTGGTGGTCAACTCGGTGAGGTGGAACGAGGCAAAAGCGTGGTCCATACTATGGAAACGAAAAAGGCCAGCCACCGAGGCGTCGTTACGATTGGACAGAGCCCTATCTTGTCGGTGTGGATTGCCGTTGCACAATGCGGTCGTCCGGCAAGCCGCTGAACGTAACATCACGCCGTCAAATACGACTTTTGGATCCCCTCGCTTGGACAAAAAAGAACCCATGAGCTCTCCTCGCGAATTTTCTCGCCGCGAAGCATTGATTTCGGGCGCCGCTGGCGTCTCGCTGGCGACCGTCGCTAACCAGTCATTGCTGGCAGCGGAAGAACCAGAGTTCGAGCTCAAGTATCTGCTCGGTTCCTGCCTGTATGGATACACGGATGTCGCGGAAATCCTCCCCGAGGTGACTAAGACCGGTGCCGGGGCAATCGACCTCTGGCCGAAAGTGCACGGTAGTCAGCGAGAGCAGGTCGATGAACTCGGATTGCCAGCCTTCCAGGCCATGCTTCGACGCAACGCCGTAACGGTGGGCTGCATCACGCAGTACAAACTGGGCCCGTTTGGGCTGCAGGAGGAAATGAAGTTCGCGAGCCAAGTGGGTTGCCAAACGATCGTCACCGGCGGCAAGGGCCCCAAGGGATTGAGCGGTAAAGAACTGAAGAGTGCCGTTCAGACCTTTGTCGAACAGATGAAGCCGCACTTGGAAGTGGCGGAAGAGACGGGGGTGACAATTGCGATCGAGAACCACGGCAACAGTCTGATCGAATCACCCGACGCGTTGAAATGGCTGAAGGAATTAGGCCCTTCCAAACATTTAGGGATTGCCCTTGCTCCCTACCATCTTCCTCAGGACCCCGAGGTGATCGGCGACCTCATTCGATCGCTGGGGAATTCGATCGCCGTCTTCTATGCGTGGCAGCACGGCACTGGGAGCAACCACTCCCAACCCAAACAAGATGAGCTCCTGCAGCTTCCAGGGCGGGGCGACTTGGACTTCACACCCCTGCTGTCCGCGCTCAAGGACATCGACTACCGCGGTTGGACCGAAATCTTCATGCACCCCTTCCCACGTGGCCTCGCCATCCATGACCACACGGAAGACGTGACAAAGGAAATCAACGAGTCACGAAGCTACCTTTCCAACTGCCTAAAAAGCATTGGAGACCCAGACAGTCCAGCAACGAAATCCGCTTCCAACTCGGCGCAAGGTTCGAAGATGACCAAGAGCGATCAACCTCAACGCTCCATAATCGGTGACTACAACGAACTCAACCGACGCGAGGCGTACGTGATCCTGAACCAAGGCACGGAACCGCCGGGACCTGGCGGCTTCACGATGACTAAGGATCCAGGGACCTACATTTGCCGTCAGTGCAACGCCCAACTCTATCAGGCGGACGACAAGTTCGAGAGTCACTGCGGATGGCCCAGTTTTGATGATGAAATCGATGGCGCGGTCAAACGACGTCCGGATGCCGATGGCTATCGTGTCGAAATCGTTTGCAACAACTGCGGGGGTCACCTTGGGCATGTGTTCGAAGGGGAGCGAATGACCGCGAAAAACACGCGACATTGCGTGAACTCGATCTCGATGAAGTTCATCAAACGGGGCAACGAACTCCCCGCCAAGATCATCCAGAAAAAAGAATGATCCGTGGCTCAGGAATCGTGATCGGCGACGACGTTTCCAAAATCGCGAACTATGATTGTTCATCGTCCGGATCCGACGAACTGAACCCGACCGAGCTGAGTGTCTGTGACCCGCGTCCTTATCACCGCCTTTGAACCCTATGACCGTTGGCCCGAGAATTCGAGCTGGCTGGCGTTGATCGATTTGACTCGTTGGTATGACGGGGATGCCGAGATCACGACGCGTCGATATCCCGTCGACCTGACGCGGATGAGCGAAAACCTTCGTAAGGATCTGCAAGCCAACTTTGATTTCGCGATTCACCTGGGGCAATCCCCCGGTTCAACGCTTGTTAAGCTCGAAGCTGTGGGACTCAATGTCCGCAGCGACGGCTCGCCGCTGATCCAAGATGCGCCCGAAGCCTATCGATCCCCTCTTCCGTTGGACCGTTGCCATCGTGCGCTCACCACTGCCGGCATCCCGAACGAGATTTCGCATCACGCGGGCACCTATCTCTGCAACGCCGCGTTGTATCTGAGTCAGCACTATACTCATTCGTTTGGTCTTCGAACCCGCAGCCTGTTCGTACATATCCCGCTCTCACCAGGACAGGCCGCGGTGGACATTGGAAAACCTGCCAGCATCAGCACACCAATGTCGAGTGCCGCCATCGCGATGGTACTTGAACAGCTGCGATCCAACGTTGCCTGACACGATCCGTCGCGGATCGAAAGCAAAAAAAACGCCAGCGATCTTAATCGCTGGCGTTTCGTATTTAGTAGAGGAGAAGACGTTAGCGACGTGTCGGATCAAATCCGGTTTGTGCAACTTCTTCCTCTTCCTGAATGATGATTCGTGGAGTCACCATCAGCATCAAGCTTTGAGCGTCGCGGCCTGCCGCAACGTTGGAGAACAAACGGCTGACGTAGGGGATCTTGTTGAGCATCGGAATGCCCCGCTCGACCCGGCCCTCGGAC
>JBPCVD010000713.1:0-3389 GCA_051010815.1 Rubripirellula sp. | reverse complement strand
ATCGACCTGTTGGCCGACAGATTCAAGGCGTCGAACGGCTCCGGCTGCTTTCTCTCCGGCGTCGGTGCTTGGAAAGGCGGAGGCGACCTTCTTGTAGAAGACCAGTGCCTCTTTTTCCTTGTCCTCGAACTCCTTGCTCAATGCGAGTTGCAGCCAGGCTTGGGCCGCTTCGGGGGTTCGCGGGTATCGCTCGACGAAACCGCTCAAAGAATCGAGGTACCACTCTTGGACCTTCGCAAAATCGGCATCGGGAGTTTGACGGACGACATACTCCGTGCTAATCGCTTGATAATCGGCGTAAGCCTTGAGGTTTTCGTCGTTACCGGCGAACTTTCCGGCGACCGAGCGAAGACGCTTCACACCCTCGGGATAGGAGCCCGTTTGGGCACCGACGCTCAGCATGTCGACCAGTTGGCGGACCCAGGTATCTCGGTCAGCCGCATTGCCTGAGCCGGCGATGAGCTCTTCCACCACATCCGCACGGCGATCGTGAAGGGTCGCGACATCGGTCGAATCGGTCGCACTGGCAAGGTCGCCATCGATCTTTTCGAGCGCCGTGACCAGGTCCTGAGTCTCTTGGGCCAGGTTCGAATTTGCCATCGTTCCGCCGGCACTAGCGCCTCCGGGCGTGAAAAAGTTGCCGGTTGATTGGGCGACTGAAGTCCCTTCCTCACCGACCGATGGAAGCTCGACCAACCGCCAGGCATCGTCGACTTTGATCAGAGTGCCGACCATCAACTGGCCGCTTTCGTCGCCCTGTTCGAACATTGCGACGGCGTTTTCATAAACCACGACATCTTCGCTGGATCCCTCCGTGCCGCTCGGGACGACGCCCGGCGACGAGGCGGCGAATTGCACCCAGCGGGCATCGGGCCCGATCGAAGACTGTTCCTTTGCCAAGACGGAGAACCCTCGAGCGGCGCGATCCGCTTTTTCGGTGATCTGCTGTAGCTTTGCTTTCCCCAGTCCGAGTGACTTCAGTTCGCTGCCGCTGATCAAAAGTCGTGCAAATCGGGCGGCATCCGCGTCTCGCAGCGCGGCAACAACTTCCGAGGTGACCTCCTCTGCAGAAATCTGTTTCCAGCGATCCACACGGCCATCTTCGTCTTCGTCGAGGCCCCACCGCATGCCGCCAGTTGCGAGCCAGCGGTACTGATCGGCTTTGCCGTTGTAGTCCTCGTCAATGTCGCGATAGACCTCGACACCGAACTTGAAATAGCACCAAAGGTCGACCTTTTTGTCGCCATTGGTGTCGGCGAAGCGACGCAGCAGAGAGCCGTCGGGCGCGGTCACTTCCCAGCCCGTCCAGCCATCGCGATTGATGTCGACTACTTTGCAGTCTTGCAGGACGCTGTCGGGCACAATCTCGTAGTCGACGCCCGTCTGAACAGGTTTGAGCGACAACGCCGCTTTGGCACTTGGCGGAGCAGCCAAGACGGTCGAGCCGGTGCCTGCGGTCATTGCAGCGACGGTGATTCCCACGAGCATTCGCGCGGAAACACGGTGAAAACGATCCATCATTCGAGGTGGTCCAGGGTTCAAAGAGGGGTGAATGTTCAGGCGTCCTGCTGGGCGTCGTTTTTTGGGTCGGGCGGCTGGATGGGGAGGTCGTTGCAAACATCCCACTGAACGCGACGCGATCGAGCCAGCCAACCGTTATTTTTACCAACCTGGGCCGTGGTGAGAATGTCGATTTTCCGCGGGACCAACTGGGAGGCGTGAACTTTGAGGGTCTGTTCCTCATATTTCCGCCAGACGCGTTCCTCTTTTTTCGGCCAGCCGATCGTAGGAACGTGAATGTTCCCAGGGGTGCCAATGCAGCGGGGCGAGTGCGAATGGGGCGTCCGCTTGTTGGTCGAGACGAGCTGCGTCGTTACCTCATGCGCGAACCGCAAGGTCGCGGGGGCGGTCTAAAAAATCGCCAGAAACTGTGGAATTCCAGGGGGTTCTTCCCTTTGACAGGCAAACGAGTTTCCGTACACTTTGCCGCTTCGCTCAACCGGTGAAACGCCCTGGCAACGAACCTTTGCCCGGGAAAAGCGGTTGAAACGGGCGTGTAGCTCAGTTGGTTAGAGCGCGTCGCTGATAACGACGAGGTCCCAGATTCGAATTCTGGCACGCCCACTTTGGAAGTTGGATTGGACTGCCATTTGCACCTTGTCAAATCGCGTTCGATTCTTCAAACTTCCATTCCTCGGGGGTGTAGCTCAGTTGGGAGAGCATCTGCTTTGCAAGCAGAGGGTCGTCGGTTCAAGTCCGTCCACCTCCACTTGATCGTGATCAGTGATCCGATTCCCTTTTTTGATTCAAGGCCGATTTGGTTTGGATCCGATCAGGGAGTTTCGGCCTCTAAGAGAGACCGGCATCGAATTGCCGATCGCGTGATGAGTCTCGGCGAGAGAAGTCGCAGAGCAAAAGACGAACCTTCTTGATTGAACGGTGTCTTTTATTCTCGCTTCTCAACGTTTTGCCTCCTTGCAAGGAAGCCAAAAACGTGCGAAAACCTTGACTTGCTCGAGAGAAGAAGGTCTTCAAAAAGTTTTTTGAAAAACCTGTTCACTCTCGGTTGACGAGAGATCACCACACCAGTATCTTTCGCCCCTCGCTTGCGACCAACCGCCTGCCGCCAACAAGTTTGGCATCAAGCGGCTGCTCACAAGCAGCGTCCCTCGACGTTGAGCTTGGCTCAAAACTGAGGAATTGATTTTTGACAATTTGGTTGTTTGGTAGTTGGCATCTGAAAGAGCACCACGCTCCGTTGATGTGTCGGCTGGTTTGCCTTTGGTGAACTGGTCTTCGTATTGGCAGGGCTGGGACTCAATTAAGTTCGAAAGAGCAATGCCTGCTTTCAAGTCTTTGAGTGTTCTGTCACTTCGGTGAGAGGCTGCTTGAGAGTCGAAGGTAGGCTATGAATTCTAAAGGATTCTGTGCGATTGATTGCCTAACGAGTCTTGCCCTCGGGTAAGGCTTCGGAAGTGTCAATCGAAACATGTGATATCGTTAAGTAGATTACTTTTCGAGGTTTCAGATTCTGGTTGCAGCTTGTGGTTGACGTTGGCTTGCTTCCGAGCGAGTTGGTTTCGGCTGTCAGGTTCGATCCGAGTTCGGGATTTCGATGACCAATCTATTAAGGGCGCATGGGGGATGCCTTGGCGTTAAAAGTGAGAAGGGCGTGGAAGTCTGCGAAAAGCCTGGGGGAGTTGACAAACAAGTAATGATCCCGGGATTCCCAACAGCGGCCAGCTGAATACATAGGCTGGCACGTAACAACCTGGTGAACTGAAACATCTAAGTAACCAGAGGAAGAGAAAGAAAAATCGATTCCGTCAGTAGCGGCGAGCGAAATCGGAATAGCCCAAACCGCGGGGGTTTCCCCTGCGGGGTTGTAG
>JBPCVD010000712.1:0-28318 GCA_051010815.1 Rubripirellula sp. | reverse complement strand
GGCCAAGAAGCAGCCGATTTCGCATCTTGGGGAGAGACTTTCTGGGCAGCCAACTCGCCGATTTCTGGTCGGCTGCGAGTTCAATGCCGGGGATTCTGCGGCAGGTCGTTCGGCTGAGAAGAACCTTTTTTGGGCAGCAAGATGCTCCTCCGCATGCGTTCGCAAGCGGCTGGCATCAAAAAAGGCTTCGCCCTTGGCCTGTTTTTAGGAATCAGCAGTCCGCTTACTGACCGCCGCCAAATACGGAAAATACTCGGACGGGTGCCAAATCCCGTGGCATCGGCAATAAGTTGCCTCGATGATGACGCCTTCGCACCGCGTTACCATAGAAATGAAGCGGGCGGTACGGACGATGCTCGATCGGCTTGGACTGTATTTGCGACCGGTACGTTCCAGTGGCGATGATCACCGGTGACCAACCGGGTTCAGCAGCACTGATTGGGCGGAGATTGAGGTTCAAAAGCATTGCCGCCAAGGCGACCAAAAGCAATTTTCTCATGGTGTTACTATCTTGCTGGATCCAATCGGTAAGACGAGACAATCAGGCTCCCCCGGTCCCCACCGTGACAAGGTGACCAAATGAATGATCCCCAAGATCAAAACGCCCCCGGCAATCGACCGAATAGAACCCCGCTGGGGGCCAAGTCGAAAATGGGTGGTATCGCGCTCGCTCTGATTTTGGCCGCGTATTCGTTCGCGGCGCCAGAGCTAAACACTCGTTTTGGATGGAATCTTCCGCAGATCCGCGGTGACTCCACGTCTCACGTTAGTCGCGAGGACGCATCTGGCAATGGCGCCGACCACGACTCTGGCAAACTTGTCGGCCCAGTGGGGGAGTCGCGGACCGCAGAGATTCGGGACGCCGCAACGAAATCAGGGCAGAAGAACGCTGATTCGTCTGCCTCTGACACGGATCCTGTCGTGAATGCGCGATCGGGTACGGACCAGGGGAGCGTGCGAACGAACGAGACGAGATCGCCAGGTCCTCTGGCCGGCCGCATGAATTCCACGTCACAGTCGCAGCGTGGCCCCCCTACGGGACGCGATGCAGACTCCGCCACAAATGCGTCGGCAGTTTCGAGAAACAACACGCGCGGATCAAGCAACGCAACAGAAGAACGGAGTTCCGGCGGTCAAGACGATCTAAGCTACGGGTTGCTTCGCGAGATTTCGGCGGATCGCTTCATGTCCCCCGCGGGCTTGCTCTACACGCCGGGCAGCGCCGAAGGTCATCGCCTGGAACATCTTCGCCGACACACGAAGAACGATCCTGGGCGCCCCGGCAGTCACGGCGTCTTCGATGGTGGCATGGAAGGAGCCCTGACCGCCATCGATCAGGCCTATGACCGTGCCAAGAAAGGACAGAGAACGACCAAGAAAACGGATCAAGGCCGCACGATTTACACCGTCGATATGGGCAAACGCATTGGCTATGTAGGAGGCCGTGACGGGGGTCGTCGTCGAAACCCGATGGCTCGCCGCCTTCGTCTCGTCCTGGAAGGCAATCGCGTCATCACCGCTTACCCGATGTAATCCCCGTCCTGTCAGGTCGTCGTTCCATCACGCTTCTTCAACGCACACCAAGAGTTTTCTCGTGAGTCCACACCACTCCATCAACTTCTGCCCGATCTGTGGCGGAGGACTCTGTGGCATCCGAATCTGTGGCATCGATCCGAGTAAGAGCGAAGAGCGTTTTGCCCGTACGGGATCGGATGCCGCACACGGATTGGTGATCTGCGATGAGTGTGATGCAATCTGGCTAGAACCAGACCTGGCAACCGCCCACCAATATCCGGACCTAGAAGATGCCAGGTGCCCGATCTGTGCCGAAACACTCTGGGGCGTCAACAGTCGCTGGGCGAACCAAGAAGATGTCGAAACTCTGGGCTGGGAATTTGCGGTAAATCCAGAACTTGACGGCAACCCCGACGAAGAGATCGCCTAGTTCAAAGAGTGGACTTGCTAGGACTGTGAGGGAAAACGAAATGACACGACAGTCAATTCGACCGCGTTTCCCTCGGCCCGCGACCTGTCTCGGCAACAGCAATGGCAACGTGAATCCTAGCGATAAACGTCGAGTGCTCGCACCGTTGTCCGATCACCTTTGTAGATCACCTCGTCGCCCGGTTTGAGTTGCCGTAGTTTTTCCCAGCCTCCGTCCACCGGCCACAAGTCCTTCGGCTCGTTCGGACGGGCAACCACGAATCGCCTGGAATTCAAACAGATCAACACCGCCTCGCAGTTTTCCACGGAGACGTCGTCGATGGGTGGTGGTGGTGTCAGGGTGTTACTGTTCATCATGTCGATGATGATCTGAAACCGGATTGACAAGTCTGGTCACACGCCAAAAAGAAACTTGCCTTGCTCACCAAAATTGAGATTCCTTCTTCGGTCGACGCCCAACCCATACCATCAGAGATGCTGGAGCGAATCGAACAGGCTCGTCGAGATATCGAAGCCTTTCAGGATCGCTGGGACCGACCTCAAATCGAGCAGTTCGTGGCTGCCGACTACGAACTAGTCTACCAATCGCTCGCCTGGACATTGCAGTCACAGTCGCGGATTGGAGAACGTTTTTTGGAATGGGGCTGTGGCTTCTCTATCGTCAGCGCGATGGCCGCGACCCTTGGACTCAACGCTTTCGGAATCGAAGCCGAGGCCGACCTGCTTGCCGAAGGAAACAAAACAATTGCCGAATGGAATGCGGACGTTGAATTGATCCAGGGCGATTTCCTTCCGCCTGGGGCCGATTCGCTTGCCGATGATCCCACCCTGCCAAGCTTGGGTCACGGTGTTGCCAACGGCTACGAGCAACTCGGTCTCGATCTCGACGACTTTGCTATCATTTATTCCTACCCATGGCCTGGCGAGGACGACTTTCACGAAGCTGTCTTTGATCGCCATGCCACGCGCGGCGCATTGATGATGCTCTTTTGCGGTCCCAATGACGTGCGTCTTTGGCGAAAGACCGCTTGAAGGATGCCCCGAACGCAAGAACCGACTAGGCGTCGACCTCAAAGATCGCTTCGATCTCGACGGCGATTCCGCCCGGCAATGCATTTGTCCCCAATGCGCTACGAGCCGCGACACCGATGTCTTCGCCAAACACGTCTCGCAACAGCTCGCTGCAGCCGTTGATCACTGCTGGCTGCTGATCGAACGAATCGGTACAGCGCACAAGTCCGAGCAACTTGACCAGCCGCTTGACCTTATCGAGACTCCCAAGGTGGCCCTGCAGCGTCGCCAAGATTCCCATCCCGGTCACTTGAGCTGCTTCGAATCCAGCCTCCACATCCAAGTCCAAACCAAGACGTCCCGTAATGAGCTTGCCCCGGGGAAGTAGCGGACCATGTCCTGACAGGTAAGCCATTCCGTTGCACACAACCACTGGCTTGTAAACGCCCATCGGCTTTGGCGCGGGAGGCAATTCGATGCCCAGCTCTTTCAGTCTTGCTTCTGCACTCATGACGAGTCTCCGGATGGCGGTGAGACCGGAGAGTTGCAAACGACAACTCATGCGGTCAATCAATGTGAGCGTGAACCGCAAACATCCTATCCCGATTCGCCGTCGGCAAGGGGACGTCCGGACGAACCTGTGCTAATGACTGCGATCGCGCACGAGATCAACGGACTTTGACTATGCCTGAGCGTGCCATTGCCGCACGATCTCGGCCACATCTTCCAGGGTATCGACCAAGCGTGGACCTGGACGGTTAAAGAATGCCGATCCATCGAACACGTGCACATTTTGCGTTGTTGGCGCGAGCAGCCCTGACCATCCTTCACGTTGCTCGAGCCTTGCCAACTCAAGCTTCGAACGCTGAAGGTCCATTCCACAACACGCGACCAACAGAATATCTGGGTTCGCATCGACCAACGTCTCGAACGGTATCTCTCGCGACGGTTGCCCTGCTTTGCCAATTGGATCAATGCCACCCGCCCATTGGATCAACTGAGGCGTCCAATGCCCCGAGCAATACAACGGGTCGACCCACTCCAGCAGCGTGGCCCTGGGGCGTGCTGCCGGGTCTGCACCCGACAACTCCCGATTGACTCGATCGCGAACCGCCACCACGCGTCTTTCAATCGACGCAATGACTGAAAGACTCCTCGCTTGGTTCCCTGTAGACTCCGCGATCGCCCTGGCGTCGCCGATGACATCGTCGAAGGTTTGCGCCGGAAGGTCGAGCACGACGCATGGACGATCCATTCGTTCGGCGAGTCCTCGAACGTCCCGTTCGCTCACCGCGCAAACATTGCACAGCGACTGCGTCAAAATCAAATCGGGTTGCAAATTGTTCAGCACTGCCGAGTCGAGCTCGTAGAGCGGAGTACGTGTTTCGCTGTGTTCACGTACAGCTTCGTCAATCTCGCGACTCGACGAATCGACGTGGATGCGCGAACGCGTCACGCTTGGAAGCGAGTTGGCAAGTTCAGGAAAATCACACTCGTGCGAAACGCCGACGAGTCGATCGCCCAGACCTAACTTACAGACCCACTCCGTTGCCCCCGGCAACAGCGAAACGATTCGCTTCGGGACGCTCACTTCGCATCCTTTCCATAAACCGCTTTCGGATCGACGAGTCGAGGATCGGCCACCTCAACGCTGGCATCCGATTCGACACGGCGAAAGAAGCAACTTGCATAACCTTCGTGACAAGCGGCCCCGATCTGCTCGACTTGCAGCAGGATCGCGTCCGCATCACAGTCAACGCGAATCTCCATCACTTTTTGCCGGTGACCGCTGGTTTCTCCTTTGCGCCACAACTTGCCTCGACTGCGACTGAAGTAAACGGCATGGTTGGAAGCAAGCGTCTCATCCCAGGCTTGCTGATCCATCCACGCAATCATCAGGACGCGACCACTTTGGGCATCCTGCGCGATCGCTGGCAACAGACCACCGGTGCCCTCGAACGGCTGACCTTTGGCGAAGTTCGGAATCGAAGTCACGGTGTGATTACCCCGACTGGGTGAAAGATTGAGCAGGAAACGAACGACGGTCACCCGACATTCACCGTCAGAATCGTTCCACGCGAACCAGTTCGGATGACCGAAGACGCAGGGGGATCTCGACGCTCTCGCGATTATAGGTGCATTCGTTAGCGGCGGAACGACGGGCAAATCGCGATCTTCGTGCGTCGAGATCAAGCACGAGGAATTCCGCAACCGAACCAAGAGGTAACAACTGATAGGCAAACCGAATGGCGTCCCTCCCAACGACGCGCCCTCCCACGGAGCCCCAATCTTGATGTCCTCCCAATCCAATCGAATGTCCGTCGTGCTACCGGTGCGCGATGGCGAACATCGAATCGAAACTCGCGTGGTCCGCGTCCTGGAAGCCCTCGCTGATTTGACGCGTGAAGCCTCCGAAGTCGTCGTGGTGGACGACGGCAGCAAGGACTCGACCCCAGAAGTGCTCGACGAGCTGAAAGCGCGTTACCCGCAGGTCCGAGTTGTTCGTCACAATCGCCCACGTGGACTTGAGGCAGCTGGCCAAACCGGGCTTGAACGGGCAACGGGCGAACTTGTGTTCATTCAAGAAACCGATTCACTGGTCCGAGTCGAAGACATGCGGCGATTGCTGCGAATGAGCGAAGATAAGTCCGTGGTGGCCGCTCGAGCCGAAAGCACACCCAAACCGCTGTCCGGTGCGCTGCTCAGACGACTTCGCGCATGGGGCACCAATGCTGACCAACAAATGGAAACGGAATCATCCGGGACTCAGAAGTCGAGCCTCCAAATGATTCGCCGTCCTCACCTTCAAAGGCTCGCTGGTCCAAAGGGAGACCGGTATCGTCTCCAGGGCGAAACCTTGCACTCGACCTCCATGGAAAACATTTAGTCGATCGTTTCCAACGCTCGCAATTCAGTGGCTCGCATGTCGGATGCGAGTCACCCTTGTCGGCAGGATGCTAGTCGCGAAACATGTCCTGAAGTTTCTCGGCCCAAGCATCCCAGTCATTGGCAGCGTCCTCGAACCTGACACGCATCCATCTCACCGGTTCCTCCGGAAGGACGCGTGGCGGGAACTTGCTGTCGCGACTGATTGGCAGTTGGCTGCTGTCCCCCATCGCTAACCGATCTTCGGTTTCGGGGCGGACCAGAAAGTCAGCCAACTGCCCAGCGGCTACCGAGTGTGGCGCCCCTTTGATCACCGCGATGGTGTTTGGAATCCGAAGCGTGCCAAGTTGATCGGGAGACTGATCGGGGAACACGATCGCGACCGGCATCCCGTTGTCCTTTTCGATGATGGCATCGTCCGTGTCGGTCAATCCCCAAGCAACGCGTCCCGACGCGACCGCAAGCGCGACCTGCTTGTTGCCGGAAAGAATGACGGCGTTGTCGCGGATCCGTTCCAACTGCTCAAGCGTCTCATCACGCCCTTGAACTTCTCGCAACACCGCAAAATGTGTTGCGGTCGTCCCAAACAAGGGCCTTGCCATCGCGCAGTTTTGCGCCCACTTGGGATCCGCCAACTCTGCCACCGACGAAGGGTAATCCTTCGGATCGGGAATCAAATCGGTGTTCACAAGCAGCACTCGCGCCCGAGCAGCGAAGCCACACCATGTCCCGTCACTGGCGATCATGTCCGTGGGATACCCCGGCTCGACCTGCCAATTGTGGGACTGCAGCAGACCAAGCTTCTGCAAACGAAGCGTGTGCATGATTTCGTTGTTCCAAAAAACATCGCAAACGGGACGTTCCTTCTCCTCGATGATGCGACTGACCAAGCCGACGGTTTTGGTCGACTCCACATCGAATTTCGGTATCACGCCCGTGTTGTGGTCCGTCGACCGTTCGAAAGAGTTCAAGATCGGGAACGCAAACTCCTCATCCAACGCCGAATACACCACGACATCGCTTTCCGAACGCTGCACGCAACTGCTCAACAGCGGAAGGCCAGCCACAAAGAGCCACAACCACACGTGGGGTCGGCTGACCGCAAATGGAAGATTCGATGTAGAATGTTTGGATGATTCAATCACGGCTCTTCTTCTGGATGGGATGTTTCATCGCCCTCCTCGTCATGCTTTCAGAGGGTATGTTCGCCACGCCGGTGCGCGGAGAGGAGTTGCTTCAACGTGACGGTCGCTTCATTCATCTGACGACCGACCTTCAAACCGCCGAGGAGGCTGAGAGGCTGGTCGCATCCTTTGACGCTGCCGTCCTGCAGTGGATGGAGTATTGGAAACTACCGGAATCGGCTCTCGCCAACTGGACCGTTGACGCGTGCGTCATTCGCGATAAAGCCGAATTTACTCGCCGAGGATTGATCCCTGATCACATCCCTGACTTTCCTTTCGGCTACGCATGGAACGATAACGTCTGGGTATTGGCGCAACAAAGTGAGTATTACACAAGACACCTATTAATGCACGAAGGCGTTCACTCACTCGCCTATCACGTCTACAGTGGCGCCGGTCCGACATGGTTTCAGGAGGGAACGGCAGAACTGCTTGCGACTCACCAAGGTCACGGCCCGACGACCAAGATCAATCGGATTCCTGCCAATCGTGAGGACGTTCCGTACTGGGGTCGATTCAAGCTGATCAAGCAACTGCGTGACGATCGGCAGGTCCCCACGCTTGAAACGGTGATGCAATATCAGCCCGACCTGACGGGCAACGTCGCTACCTACGGGTGGAGTTGGGCGGCATGCATGATTCTTGATGCGTACCCGGAATACCGACCGGCATTGCTCGCCGCGGCGGCCAAGGGAAACGAAACAGGGCCGGCGTTCAATCGCGACTTGGCAAGGGAACTCGGCAATGAATGGCCCATCCTCGCAGCCCGTTGGCGGCTGATGTGCCACGACCTTGACTATGGATTCGATTGGGCGCGAGAGCGTGTCGCGATCTCAGCACGAGACCGTATATGGGACGGACGTGACCATACGTTTCAGGTGCAGGCGGACCAGGGATGGCAATCGTGCGGATTTCGGATTCCCAAAGGCGCCAAAGTGCGTGTCGTCGCGAAGGGACGAATCACCTTGGCGGACGAACCAAAACCGTGGGTCAGCGAGGCGAACGGCATCACGTTTCAGTACCATCAGGGGCGTCCACTGGGTCAGTTACTCGCATGCGTCCTTCCAAACGCAAGCAACCCCCAAGCCACCCTTGTCTCTGCACCCGACGTTCACTTCGCGGATCCCGATAGATCGCTATCGGTGCCGCAGTACAGCTGGTTGTTGTTCCGTGTCAATGATGCAGTGGGAGACCTCGCGAATAACCGGGGTCATTTCGAAGTCACGTTGCAGCGGGCAAGATAAGACGATCATGTGACGCAGTATGTTCTTTGAACCTGCGTATCCGCGACCATCATGGCGACTTAGAGGTTTGTGTCGCCAACATTTGATCGTAGGCTGCCACGGCGTCCTGCAATTCCTCGATCGCCAACTCTTCAAAACCGTCGTGCATCGCGTTGAAGATCTGCATCGTGTGAATCTCTTCGCCCCACAGTTCGGCAAGGCACTCGCGATACTGCGGGCGACTCATCATCGGCGCCGCAGGAGCACTCGCGTCTGCCAGTTTGCAGACGCGGGCGACCCAGGGAACCGATGCAACATTTTCCGCACCTTCAGCGACTCGATTGAAGCGGTCAGCTTGCACTTGTTGCAGCATGCGTTGCCGATAGAACTGATCCACACTTGCCCGAGTCAAATCCGCCGATCGATCCCACTGTTGGTGCCAAATCACATCGGTCCCATAAGCGATTGGGTTTGTCGCGTTAAAGAACGTCGGCCGCAGCGCCGGTAAATCCACGTCGCGAGCAAAGTAGCGCACTGGACGTTTCTCAGATGAAAAAACGACGTGCCAGTTCGTCACCAAAGCATCCGGGAAGACCTCTCGCACTGCCTGTGCGAAGTACTGATCATACAGGGCAACGTACTTCTGCCAGGCAAACGACCGCCAAACTGCCCGGTCCTGAATGATCTCGGCTGGCAACGTTTGGCGACAGCGCTTGCAATGACTCAGTTGCTCAAAGAGGTGGCCCCAGGGATACGGGTCGCCTTCATAGTCAACCCAAACCGCATCGACCTGAACGCCTGCATCTCGAAACTTCGTCATCGTTCGCTTGGTGTCCCGGGCCAGCACCTCCCAACCAGCAATCTGATTGGGGCATGCGCCGTGCCACTGAGACGAATCGTCGGATCCGAACCAAGGCGGTTGGTAGGTCACATCAAAATCGTGAGCCCAATCGCTCTTGCCATTTCGAAACGTGTCCTTCAGCGAGTAGGGCCAGCTATCCGTCCGCCCCTCCATCAAAATCACAGGCATGCCTGCTTCTGCGAGACGCTTGGCAGCCGGGATCATGTGCTCCGAAAGCTGAAGATGCTGGCACAGACCTCGCGCGCGAAGTACTTCTATCTGCTCGGGAGTAAGCGGCTGAAAGCCAACGCCATGCCACATGATCATCGGCATGTGTCCCGCCGACTCGTTCTTGAGCGGTGGCACCTCCTTTGCGATCACATCGATCCAGGCCTTCGATTTCAGTTCGGCCGCTCGCTCGGGAGACGTCTTGGTCGGATACTCGGGAGCTTCCGCATGGGAATGGAACGGATGAGACACGAACACCCACATGCACAGCCAGAGTGTCATCCGCATGATCAAGGGTCCCTGCTCACTGGGAGCGTCAGAGGTGCGATTCCCAACGCGTGGGACCAATCGGCCGACAGACTTGCCAACTGATGACCTTCCGGCTGGTACTGAATGGAGTGGAGAAGCCCTGAAATACGCTCAACATTCGCTGCAAGATCGTACTCGATCATCTCGACGACCTCGTTGTCGCGACTGGGCGAAAGGCTCGAATACCCCAGCGTTGATGTCGATGCCTGCTGTGTCTCCACCGCCAGGTCGATCACTTCGTCACACCAACAGTCGACCGCGACGGCCGCAGCACCCAACGCGATCAGCTTTACCACATCATCCGGCGTCACCATCCCTGGAACGACCCAAAGCGGGACATGAGACGCCTGCTGATCGTTCATCCATCGTCGCGTGCCTTGCACCGCGTTTGCCAATTCGATTCCGATGAGATTCAATTCATCGAGTCTTAAAATCACACCATCCGGGGCACAACTCAAGACAGCCCCAAGTTCCGATACCAATCGATGCGGACCAATGGAAACGAAGATGGCGGCTTGGGGAGCCAGCCAACGCAACTGCTCGAACTTGTACGCGAGATTCTCGATCGAATCGACATCCGGGGGAAAGGTTGCGGCGGGAACCCAGCTTCCACCTGCCAAGGGTGCGCTGCTGGGCGTGGCTTCCCAGCGTTCGATTTGCTGCGGAGAAAACGCGAATCGACCGCTCATGTTGCGGTTCATCATCAATCGAACATCGACGATTCGGGCACCATCGAAATCCCGATCACACAAACCATAACGTTCGGGACGGTAGGGAACGATTCGCGGCAATGGGTCACTGGAAACCGGAACGAATGGATTGCGCTCGTCGTCTTGGATCTCGCAAGAGTGAAGCGTGGGATCGCCCTCAGGGGCCGATAGATCGCTGCGCAAGGCCGAAACTGCGACGCCCGTTTGCGCAACGGTTGCCGCGATCATGTCGGCCGAGTCGATGCGGACCCTCTCCCACGGCGGGTCGTACCAAAACAGTGGCCGTTCCAGTTCCACCGAGACGCCATCGGCTCGCTGAATGACATGTTCGGTCGTTTCCTCCGGCGGTCCGGTCCAGGGAGTTTCCACTGGTGGAGGCACAAAGCAGAGCTTGTCCAGACGATCTTTCATTCGTTGCCTACTCAGTGTTTTGAACGATCAATGTGTTTGGCCGACCAGTGTGTTTGGCCGACCAGATTCTGATTCCCAGGACCTGCACGACCGATGACGCTAACGCCAATTCGGATTCAGTTCGCCCCGTTGCGACTGCTCGGCCTGCAGCATCGCTTCCGGAACGATCCGTCGGAAATCTTTTGCATCTCCCCGAATCGAGGCGTTGATCAACAGCAAACCCAATCGCAATTGCTCACGTTTTCGCAAAGGAGCCTCTGCAACTCCCTTGGCCAAACTCTTTGCGGCTCCACGCAGAAACACGGTGACGTTGCTCATCGCATCGCCAAGATTTTCGCCCGCGTCACCACCAATGACGATCATTCCACCAAGGGCGCCGACGCCCGTTTCGTCTCCGACGCTGCCACGAACAAAAATGCCTCCGCCACGCATTCCCGCGCCACAGCGATCACCTGCGGAACCGTAAATTGCCAGCGTGCCACCGGTCATCGATGCGCCAGCGCCCACGGCTGCATCACCGCGGACTCGCACCGCGCCACCGACCATTCCTTCTCCGACGCCATTGCCAACGTCGCCGGTCGTGCGAATGTCTGCTTGCGAGTTGTAGGCAAACGCATAGTGTCCCAATTGCCCTTCCATTTGAATCCGAACGGGATGATCCAAACGCATCAGAGCGTTGTGCTGTCCTGCCGAACCATCGATTTCGACCTGGGAGAGTTTTTCGTCGCTTTCCGACACTGGCACCTTATGAATCGCTTGTTGCAATTCACGCATGCTCATCTCAGCCATCGAGAAACGATGGAGGGTCGCCGACTTTGCGTCTTCAGCCATGGGCGGATCTGTTTCGGGTGAGTTCGTCATGAAGTCGAGTCGCGCGCGTCTGGACGACCTTTGAATTATGTGGGCAAACCGCGAATCACCGCCCGCACGATTTGCTCTAGTTTAACCGCTGCCGACCGTCCCGCCTCCAGCACCTCGGCATGATCTGCTTTCACAGGCTGATCGGGGTTCGCCACGTTGCTGACCATGGACAGTCCTAGAACACGCATGTTCACGAGATTCGCCGCCAATACTTCCGGAATCGTGCTCATTCCGACCACATCCGCACCCATCCTCCGCATCATGCGGTACTCGCTACGGGATTCATAGTTTGGCCCCAACGTTGCCAGGTACGTGCCCCAATGGACGTTAAAACCTTTTTCCATTCCGACACGCCGAGAACTTTCCGCCAGTTCATCGTCGTACACATTCTCGCTCCGCTGCGGTCCAAATTCGAAATGACCCTGCTCTAGGCTTGGACTCTCCGACGCTCCAGACTCGCCCGCGCGGGATCCGTGTCCGCCCATCCAGTTGATGTGGTCACGAATGACAACCAGATCCCCAACCGCAAGTTTTGGGCTGACACCTCCCGCCGCATTGCTGACGATCAACGTCCCCGCGCCAAGACTCGCCATCACACGCACCGGAAAGGCAACCTGATCGTTGGACCATCCTTCGTAGCGATGAAACCGTCCGGCCATGGCCACGATGGTGGTCGCTTCCAGTTCGCCGATGATCAATTGGCCACGGTGCCCGCTTGCCGTGGAAGTCCCGAATCCAGGAATCTCGGAGAAGGGGATGCAAGTCGGGTGCTCGATCTGGTCGGCCAATCCGCCCAACCCACTGCCAAGAATCATTGCCACCATGGGGACGCGATCCGTTCGGGATCGAATCACGTCTGCGGCAGCCTTCGTCGAGGCATCGGCGGAGCCTAGCACGATGAACTCCGTTCGTTTTTATGCCACACGAGTCTGATTCAGTTCGTCCACGATGCTTCGTACCACGGCGATCAACTTCGGAGCGGCCTCATTGGCCGTGGCGATGATCTCCTCGACGTTGGAAGGCTTCAACGCATCGGGCAAGCACATGTCGGTGATCACACTCAAGCCGACCGTCTTTAGACCGCAATGCACAGCAACAATCGTTTCCGGCACGGTGCTCATTCCCACCACATCCGCACCAATCATCCGCAGGTATCGATACTCCGCCCTGGTTTCCAGGTTCGGTCCAGCCACGGCAACGAACACACCTTTGTGAACGTCGATGCCCTGGTCCCGAGCCAGCTTGATGGAACGATCGATCCACGCTTGGTCGTACGGTTCACACATGTCTGGAAATCGCGGTCCCAATCGATCATCGTTGATTCCGATCAACGGATTGTCACCGAGCAGATTGATCTGATCCTCGATCACCATGATGTCACCCGCACGATAATAGGGATTGAGTCCCCCACACGCATTGCTGACGATCATCAGTTCCGCGCCAAGTTCTTTGAAAACACGCACGGGAAGCGTGATCTCTTTCAGCGCGTAACCTTCATACATGTGAAAACGGCCCTCCATGGCCACGACTGGGACACCGGCTAGCCGGCCGCACACCAGTCGTCCTCGATGGCTTGTCGCCGTCGATATCGGAAAATGTGGGATGTCTTGGTAGTCAAGGGTGGCCTCCACCTCAAGCTCATCCACAATGCCGCCAAGTCCAGTACCCAAAATGATTCCGGCACGGGGTGTCTCGCTAAACGCGCCACGGATCATCGCGCAGGCGTCTTGAATTTTGTCGTAAAGATCGAGCATGTCTTTCCTTCACTGTTGGCAACCCGGGAAGCCCCATGATAGCGCCGCTTACCGGAGTCCGCGACCGCCCGTGGATCGGTTAAAACTTAGGGGCTTTGATTCTTTTCTTGCAGGACAAGTTGGGCGGTATGCCGAACCGATCGATTCGTTAACCAACCTGTTTGGTAATGACCTGATCGTTAATTGACCTGCGCATCCAGACGCTGACCCACGCATCACGACGACATGACAACTCCTTCGCCTGAAGTGTTTGAAAAGCTGGCAGCGTTCTACCTTGGTCGTCATTACGATCTCGACAAGCGGGAGATGACGGATGAACTGCTGATGTATGACGCCAAAGATCTTTGCACGCATGCGATGTGCGTCGGGATGACGGGCAGCGGTAAAACAGGACTCTGCATCTCGTTGCTTGAGGAAGCGGCGATCGACGGCATTCCTGCGATCTGCGTCGACCCAAAAGGTGACCTGACAAACTTGTTGCTCACCTTTCCGGAACTACGTCCCGAAGACTTTCGCGATTGGATCGACGAAGGTGAGGCGAGACGTAAAGGGGTCACTGCCGACGAACTGGCAACTCAGAAAGCGACGCAATGGCGTGAAGGCCTGGCCTCCTGGGGACAGACGCAGGAACGCATTCAGAAGCTGAAAGAGGCGGTCGACGTCGCCATTTACACGCCCGGCAGTAACATCGGGTTGCCCCTGACCGTCCTCAAGAGCTTCGACGCACCTCCGCCTGAAGCGAGGGACGACGCCGAACTTGTGGGGGATCGCGTGACAGGTGCGGTGTCGGGATTGCTCACGTTGATGGGGATCGACGCGGACCCAATGACGTCGCCCGAACACATCCTGATCTCGTCAATTCTTCACCAGCAATGGACGGAAGGGAAAAACGTTGGCATCGGGCAACTGATTCGACTGATTCAAAAACCGCCCATGAAACAGATAGGAGTAGTCGATCTCGACTCGTTCATGTCCGCCAGCGACCGCGGCAAACTGGCGATGCGGCTCAACAACCTGCTGGCATCCCCCGCCTTCGCATCTTGGATGGAGGGAGAGTCGCTTTCCATCAAGCGGTTGCTGTATACCGAGACTGGCAAACCACGGCTCACCATTCTGTCAATCGCTCACCTCAATGACAGCGAGCGAATGTTCTTCGTCACCATTCTTCTCAACGAACTGCTAGCGTGGATGCGAACACAGATGGGCACCAGTTCGCTGCGTGCAATGTTCTACATGGACGAAGTCGCGGGCTATTTTCCGCCAGTACGAAATCCGCCTTCCAAGCCGCCGATGCTGACGTTGCTAAAGCAGGCTCGAGCATTCGGCTTGGGAATCACGCTCGCCACGCAAAACCCGGTCGACCTTGACTACAAGGGCCTTTCCAATATCGGAACCTGGTTTCTTGGCCGTCTACAAACAGAACGAGACAAAGCTCGCGTTTTAGAGGGACTCGAAGGAGCGGCCGGACAAGCGGGGCAAGCATTTGATCGCGGCGAAATGGAGCGTGTGCTGGCAGGACTTGGAAGTCGCGTTTTCTTGATGAACAACGTGCATGACGGACATCCCAGCGTGTTTCAAACACGATGGGCGATGTCGTTTTTGGCGGGACCCTTGGCGAGGGACCAGATCAGCCGCTTGATGGCGGATCGAAAACAAGCTTCGATGTCCGCAGAGGACAGTGATTCAGTGGGCCGCGATGACGCGACGACGATCACGCCACCAGAGCCCAAACGCCCCGTCGTCCCTGCCGGAATCGACGAACGTTTTTGCGGCACCAATCGGCGTCCTGCGGAGGGCGCAAAATTAATCTACCGTCCCACGTTGTACTGCGAAGGGACAATGCATTTCATTCGCAAGAGTGCGGACCTCGATCTGTGGAAGGACTCCAAACGCTGGATCGACTGCCGACGGGGTTTCCCAGACAACATGTGGGACTCCAGCGAAGAAGTGGGTGACGACCTGGACCTGTTGGACGAACCGGAAGAGAACTTCGAGTTCGCGGGACTTCCGAGCGAGTTGATCAGCAAGGGCAAGTACCGTACCTATCGGGCCCGATTCAAGGAGTACCTGTATCGTCACTGCAGCATGACGCTCTACAAGTCGCCGCTTGTGAAGGGTTACGCCCCCGCAGGCGACGAATCGGATGCTCGCAATTACTTTGCCGATCGCGTTCGAGAGGAACGGGATCTTCAGATTGAAAAGTTGCGGGACAAGTACGAAGGGAAACTCGAAACTCTCGAGAAGAAGATTCGCACCGCGCAAGGGCGCGTGGATCGTGAAAAGGGGCAGAGCCGCACGTCCATGATTTCGGCCGGCTCTTCCATCATTGGTGCCCTGTTGGGAGGTTTTTTGGGTGGCCGCCGGACCAGTGCCTCAACGGTCGCCCGGGGCGTCGGCTACGCGTCGCAACAAAACGCCGACGTTCAGCAAGCCGAAGACGCGCTACAATTGCTGGAACGTGATAAAGACAATCTACGTGACGAGCTTGAGCAAGACCTGGACAAACTGCAGGCTGAATATGACCCCCACCACATCGAACTCGAGCCACTCGAAATCCCACCACGCAAGAGCGACTTGAAGTCCGACGACCCGTACATACTTTGGACGCCGTGGCAAATCGACTCCTCCGGAATCGCTTCTCGACTCGATCAATAGCGACTCCCACCCCTGCGGTCCGACGTTTCGTAGCCAAACAGCGGGCCGGGCGCGTTCCAGGCCTTGAAACACCTCCCACGATCGGCCATTGCCTTCTGCGTCTCGGCGGAGAGAATACGGGCTGGTGACTCCCCAGCTGGGAACGTTTCATGAAACAAATGCTCGGACTTTGGCGCGATACGTGGTGGCTATGGACTGCCTTTGTCGTGCTAACGCTCGCCTTCACCTTCCTGGTTGGCGTCTTTTTTCTTCTCTTGCTCCCCTGCCTGCCGGTCCCCTTCATCTATTTCGCTTTCAACCGGTACGATCAGGACGGAAACGAGAAAGCCGACCTCGGATCTTAGCTCGACTTCCCCAGGCATCGAGGCCACTGTGGGTAGACCATCGCAGCTTCACTTACCGGCCCCAAAACCGTCTCACTCTCGGTTGGGGCGAGTGATTTACCGCCCTTTGGATCGCCACTCAGTCGGCTACTGGATCGCCCTTAGAGTCGCCACTGTGTCACCTCCGGATCGGCCACTGCGTCAACTCCGGGTCGGCCACTGGGTTATTTGACCACCGCGTTCTTCGAACGCCGCTGCATTGGTCGCCACCTGCCTGAATTCGGTCGTTGGCAGCCCACCTGAGTGCGATCGCCACCTCCCGGAGTCTGGTAGCGACCCGCCAGAGTATCGAACGAACTGGATCGATCGAATCGGTTCGCGGGCAATCGGAGGAGCATGGCTGGCCGCTGTGTTATCATTTCGTGCTGGCGAATTGATGCAGCATGAAGGTTCGCTCTCCTCTCCGTTTGCCGACTGCGAAAATGCCTCCAACTGGTGACTCCATCCCAACGCGTGGCCGTACGCATTTTGCTGCGGCACTGATGTCTGCGACTGTCTTGGTCGCGGTCTCGCTAGCGAATCTTCCCTTTCGATATGTCGAGGTTGGCGAACGCTGGATCGGCATAGCCCAAATGGAAAACTCCGGCTCTTCGAGCGCGCTGGAGTTACCGATCATGGCTGGTTGGCCATTGAGGTATTGGGTTCGGTACGACATCGATGAACGAGTCGATGACCGACTGTGGCAGCCTTCGTTGCTCTGGGTCAACCTAGGCGTTGCGTTGCTCGCGGCAGCTTGCGTCTACGGATTTCTGTGGTACCGAGGACGTCACTTAGGCCAGCCGTTTTCCGAAGAGTCACCGCCGGAAGCGAAGCGTGGACGAAGAACTGGCAAGTTCTTGGACATTGCAATTGCGTTCGCCATCCTTCTAGTTCCAGGCGGTATTCTCGCCTACGAAGGCTTCGTCGCTCGACAACATGAACAGGCAGTGCGTCAACTGTCGCGATATGGAAACTGTCACACATCATGCTGGCTGCCCGAGGCCATGGTCCAACATGTGCCTCGCGGAGTGCTGCGCACCTTCAGCCGCATTCGCTCGGTCCAACTGTTTCGTGCGAATTCGGACATCATTGCCAAGGCGGCAAGCATTCCGAATTTGGTGAGTTTGCGTTGTTACCGACCTGACTTCAACGGACCAGAACTGGATCCACTGCTCGACAACATCCATTTCCGAAGCCTGGAACTAAGTCATCATGCATTGACGAACGAGGATGCGGAACGCATCGGCAAGATGCGCTACATGTCCGAACTGTCGTTGAACTACTCGAATATCAACGGAGAGTTGCTTGCGTACTTGGATCGATTGCCACTTCGCGCCGTCGACCTGACGGGCAATCCACTCGTACTTTCGAGGCTCGGAAAACCAAAATGGTCTCAGAGCGCCGAATCGCTCGATTTGTCTCGCCCGAAAAATGGAGTCGAAGATTCGATTGAGATCGACGGCTGGCCGCGACTTCGATCGTTTGCGGTCACGCGAATCTCAACGCAAATGAATGACTCCACTTTGCGAATCCGCTTGGCCAACCTTCCAAGTCTTGAGAGTGTCGCGTTGGACCGAAACCAGCGGCATGACCTGGAACTTCACAACCTTCCAAGGTTGGCCGAATTCAGCGAGAACGTCGGTACGCTGCAACGTATTCTCGGAGCGGACGATCTACTGCCGGGGCATATGTGGTTGACGCGGATCAAGGTCAGCCAAACGCCTAGCTTGAAACGATTCGGTTGCTTTGCCGGCGACTTGCAGGAACTGTCGATCGCGGATGCTCAAAGTCTTCGCTCCTTCGCCATCGGGTCCTATCTCGTATCGTCCATCGGCAGCATGCACCTGACTAGCGAGATTCCCGAGGATACCGGTACGTGGTTGAGGCACTTGGGAGAGCTGTCCGGCCCGGCAAAATTGGATTTGACGGGACTTCCCATGCCCGACGTCGACCTCTCGGCGTTGGTTACCAACAAACGAATCCGACATCTGAGTCTCAGTGGATGCGAGATCAGTTTCGAACAGATCCGGCAATTGGAAGGCATGGGCCAACTCGAGAAGCTGGACGTTCGCAGTTGCGAGCTCAAGCAAGACGAACTGTCCTGGATCTTAAACGCCTTCCCGAACCTGGAAGCCCTGTACGTCAACGGTGCTGACCTCACCGAGCTCGACTTCTCGGACATGGAAAATCTGCGGATGTTCCAGGTCAACAAGCTCCGCCAAGCTAACGTGGTTCGCATTGTCGACCTCCCTTATCTCGAGGCGCAGCTACACCTGGATTGCAGTCCAGAACAATTCGAAATTCGCAATGCACGGTCTCTGACCGGAATCGCCATCGACGCACCTTGGCCAGAAAACGCCCAGGTCTCCGGATTACGAGACCTCACTTGGTTCGCCGGTGGAGGACGACACGTCGATGATCAGCTATTCGACGAAATTCTCGGCTGCCCAGAACTCGACCAACTCACGTTAGCCTACACGTCCGTTTCTCGGGAACGCCTTTCCGAACTTGGCGTACTGGACGGTCTATCGATGCTGGCGTTACCCGGTTCAGATATCGACGACAGTATCACCACGTCGTGGTCTCCGCTGCAATCGCTCTGGGAAATCAACTTAGACGACACTCAAATCTCGGTCGCAACCATCGCTTGGCTGAGTGGCATCGACTCACTCCGCCGAGTGTCGCTGAATCGCGTGCCGTTTGACGACGCCGCTGCCGACGCTTTGGGGGAACTTCAGCAAGTCAGTGAATTGCAACTCAGCGGTGTAAACGTGGAGTGCGAGAAGCTCACTCCACTCCTCGACGCCGGGAACATTGAGTCATTGAATCTATCCGGTTGGAAGATTGACGATCGAGTCATCGATGCACTTTGCTCGTGTCCATCACTGAAGCTTGTAAGGCTGCATGACACGGCGACCACGCCCGAACAAGTGCAACAGCTTATGGAAGCAAATGATGCGATTTTCATTGATCTGGGCAAGAATGCTCAGCCGATCTCTGCTGTCGTCCAACAAGAGCTCGAACAGCGTGCGATCGCCCTGCTTCGCGATTCCTCTTCCGGATGGCGGCAGGCGATCCGAGTACGGGTTGGGAACTATCGCGAAAACGGATCCAGCGGTGTGATCAACTGGCAAGCCGATGCCGACACATGGTTCCAGGAATCCAATCGCATCGATTTGGATCGATTTCGTGCCACATCCAATGCGAGCTCAGCTTCACTTCGATCGGCTCAAGCCCCTTGAGACGTCGGTTGCCTCAACAAGGATAGGCCGCGACGAGCGGTTGCCCATCGTCCTCGATATCTACGTCTGCCAGGAACAATTGACCTGCATTGGGGCACTTCTGCAGATCTTCCGCAGTCATGTTTTCAACCGCGGTCGTGATCAACAGCTGAAGTCGACCATCGACTCTCACTAACGCGGGACAAGTGTTTTGCGGGGATCCGGGTGTTTGCCAAGTGCACACCAATTCGCCGGAGGCCCGATCGAACATCCGCGTTTCTCCCCACTCGGCAACTTCGGGGCGGAACATGGCCACGATCACATGCTTTCCGTTCGGAGTAGCGATCGCACCATCGGGAACCGCTGGATCACCGGCAAAATCGATCACCACTTCCGGCTCTCCCAGAGTTCCAGCGGCAATGTCGATCGGGTAGGAAACGACTTGCCGCGTCGGCGAATCGATATCCAACAATCGCAATCCCCCGTCCTCTGCGTTCAACATGATTTTTCCGTTGCTGCAGATGTGGTCCGCACGCAAACGAATCAGTTTTTGGTCAGATCCACGGAACAGATAAAGCCCGGCCTTTTTGGTCGCGAATTCGAGATCCTTCGTGCCAAAGATCAAATTGTCTTCGTAGACCAAACCATCGTTCACGATCGTGTTGGTGACATCCGCGTCGATTCCATCGCAGAAGGCCTCCCAAGCCCCCGATTCGACGTCAAAGAAACCGAGCGAACGCTCGCAGCCCACCACGAAACGGCCGGGGGTCGAGCAGGGGAACGCGAATCCCGGCCGACCAGGCAAGTCGTACGACCGATTCACCATGGATGACAAATCAAGCAGATTCAGACTGCCGTTCGTCGAGTCAACGCCATGCTGAATTCCAACCCACGAACACTGCCCGTCTTGCAAGGGAACCGGACCTTCCGGCAAAAACCTCAAGGCGTTCGAATCGGGAACCGAAAGAGGGCGTGCTTGTCGAATTTCAGACATGGGATGGTCCTGGGTGGAAATCACTGGGCGACACAGTTTGCCACGAACAGCCGCCCTAAGAAAGCGGACGCCTAGCCCTGCGAAGCTTGAGTCTTTCCTCGGCTCGCCATCCGTTGTCTTGGAATCCGCTGGACAGGTTTCTATGCTTACGTGCCCGAAGAGGTGCTACGGGGCCGCCAAACTGCCGTCAAAGTTCGGTGGTCTCCAGTCGGAAATTCAGACCCAGAATGTCCGGCACCTAGACGCCGCTGAATCGCGATTTGGGACGCGCATCGCTCCCTCGGCAACCATCAACGACTGCATTGGAACCTGACCGTGTCACTTAGCATCATGCGACGATTCACCTTTTGCGCTGGTCACCGATTGGTGGGGCACGAAGGAAAATGCCGAAACCTGCACGGTCATAATTACGTGCTCGAAATCTTCGTGTCGGGACAGGAACAAGATGAAATCGGGCGAATTCTCGATTTCAAGATGCTCAAACAACGCGTCAACGGCTGGCTAGATGAAAACTGGGACCACACGTTCATCTTGTGGGATAAAGACCAAAATGGTTTGGCTGCCATTCGATCCTCTGACCCTCACCGAGTCTACGAACTCAACGCCAACCCCACCGCCGAAAATATGGCGGTTCACTTTCTTGAAGTGATCTGCCCCAAGATTCTTGATGGTACCGGCGCGACCGCTTTCAAAGCTCGACTATGGGAAAGCGAAGAGACTTGCGCCGAGGTCGATCTGTCGAGTCCCGATTGAACGCGAAAGCGGCGGGAGATTTCCCAGACGAAAGATCGTCAACCTTCTTCGTTCGCCGGAGCTTGCTGCAGCTGGAAGAGACACTCATCGGCAATGCGTAAGCGGCGACTGACTTCTCGACCCAGATTCATCATGATCATCGCGTATTGCTCAAGATCGAATTTGAACAGCGAACGTAAAGATTTGCTCGGGACCTCGATGGCCGAGCAATTGCATTCGGCCTTGATCGTCGCTGACCGTTTCTGAAAATCGATCAGCGCCATCTCACCGAAACAATCGCCACTAGCGAGGCGTCCGAGTTCGATTGCCTCCCCCTGCCACATCCGCTGGACCAGCACGGTTCCTGACTCCAGGACGAACAGCGAGTCCCCGGGTTCCCCCTCGCGAAAGTAGCAGTCGCCTTCTTTCACGACGACTTCGCTGGACTCCCCCAAGATCAGCTGCAGGGATTCCGTCTTCAGACCGCCGAACACCGGCATTTTACGGAGCAGATCGATCCGGTCGGGAGGCATAGTGATTTCCCCGGGAAGATTTCTCGCATTGTACAGCGGCTGGTTGCAAAGATCGTCGTGCGGCAAAATAAGCATTAGAAATTTGCCTCCCCATCGATCCATGGCCCTATTCGGATGAAAGCTCAGCAGCTCAACCACGTCGCTCTTCATGTCGCGGACGTCGATGCCAGCATCGCTTTCTACCGAGACACGATGCAATTGCCCATGATGGATCGACCGAACTTCGACTTTCCAGGTGCTTGGTTCCTGCTTGGCGAGGACCAAGAATTGCACCTGATTGGCGATCGCAATCAGCCCGTCCACTCACATCATCGTGGCGGACACTTTGCTTTGGTCGTCGACTCTTTGGACGAGTGGGAGTCACATCTCGACGCCTGCGGAGCCTCGCGACTTCCGCGCAAGACACGTCCGGATGGAGCCCTACAGACGTTTGTTCAAGACCCCGATGGGCACTGGATCGAACTCTGCATTCCGGCCGACCATTGATCAACCCGATCTGTCGGACAATCGCCACGCTTGCCTCGCGATCCCACCCCAATCGAACGGTACACGAATTCGAACGGCAATCCCGGCGCTGCCGTTAGCTGCGCAGTATGTCGTGAATGACCTGACCATGGACATCAGTCAAACGAAAGTCGCGACTTGAGTAGCGATAGGTCAGCCTTTTGTGATCAAAACCCAACTGATGCAAAATGGTGGCGTGGAAATCAGGCATCGTCACTTTGTTTTCGGTCACCGCCATCGCTAAGTCATCGGTCGCGCCATACGTCATTCCACCTCGCACGCCACCGCCGGCCATCCAAACGGTGTAACCATCGATATGATGATCGCGTCCCACTTTGGTTGGATCTTTTACCTTCTGAACGGTCGGCGTCCGCCCCATTTCGCCACCCCAAATCACCAGCGTCTCATCCAACATTCCTCGCTGCTTTAAGTCAGACAGCAACGCGGCGATCGGTTGATCCGACTCCTGTGCCAATCGCGTGATATTCTTGACGATCGATCCATGATTGTCCCAGGGTTGGCCGCCACCGTGATAGCACTGAATGTAGCGCACACCGCGTTCCGCCAAACGTCGTGCGTACAACATGTTTCGCCCCTGCGTTGTATCTCCGTAGAGCTCGCGAATGTAACTAGGCTCTTGCGAAAGATCGAACACGTCCGTGCCTGCACTCTGCATTCGAAACGCCAACTCCATGGTGTGAATGCGGCTTTCCAAACGTTGATCGCCAGGACGCTGGTTCGCATGCCTGCGATTCAGAAATTGAGTCAGGGCAACCTGCGTGCGTTGAGAACCAGGCCGAACATCGTTGCGGGTCAAATTCGGAACGATCGGCTGATTGGTATTCTCAGTGTCGATATGCGTGCCCTGATAAACACCCGGCATGAACGCGCTAGTCCAATTGCGAGATTGTGCCGTTGGCAGACCACGCGGACACAATACGACGAAACCTGGCAACTCGTCGCTTTCATTTCCTAAGCCGTACAGCAGCCATGATCCAAGACTGGGACGCGGCAACGCCGAATGGCCGCAGTTGGTGAGCAACAAGCCGGGCGTATGATTCGCAACCTCGCCTTGCATGCTTCGAATCACGCATAAGTCATCGGCATGGCGCGCCACGTTTTGAAAGAGTTCACTTACCTCTAACCCGCACTCGCCATACTTTTTAAATTTGAACGGAGATCCGAAAATGTCGCCAACGCGGTTGAGTTGCGTCCGCTGCAATTGTTTCTGGATCGAATCGGGCAACGGTTTCCCGTCGAGCCGATTGAGCTCAGGTTTTCGGTCAAACGTATCCATCTGAGATGGACCACCATTCATGAACAGATGAATGACGCGTTTCACACGTGCGGGGAAATGCGGCTGGCGTTCGCTGAGCGGCGACTCATCGGAGGACCGCTCGGAGGCGACACCCTCCGATGCTGACCCCATCAGACCAGCCAATGCGATCGAACCGAGGCTCGTCGACTGCAACAACTGCCGGCGGGAAACGTAAGCACTCATCTTCCTAGTCCACATATTGAAATTCGTTGCTCATCAGCATCGCCTGCGCAATGAGCGGCCAGGGCGAACTGATGAAGCGTTTCGGCGTTTGTTTGAAACGCTGTTGGAACTCCGACACCTTCATCGCCCGTTCCACCTCGGCGGCGTCGGGCTCACGACTGAAGATGGCACGGAACAAGTAAGCGACCCTCTCCTCATCCCTTCTCAACTGCTCGAATTCGGGGTGCGATGCGAGCTTGGCGGCTTGGTCAATGACGAAGGGGGAATTCATCGTGAACAACGCTTGGGGCGCCACGATGCTTTCACCACGCATCGGCTGAGTTTGAACCGAGGCTGGAAAATCGAATGCCCGCAGCGTGGGATCGAGATTGAATCGATTGATGAATCCATAAATGGCTCGCCGACGAGTGTAATCGTCGCCCCATAAACGCGATGGATGACCGCCAACGCGATGATCGAGCTGGCCTGACACCACCAACATGCTGTCGCGAATCGCTTCGACGTTCAAGTGTTTGCGATTGGCTCGCCACAACCATCGGTTCTCTGGATCCTTCCCTGCAATCTCCGCGCGGTGACGACTCGATTGCTGGTACGTCTGACTCGAAACGATCATTCGCACCAAATGTTTCGTTGACCAGCCATGCTGAACGAAATCGTCGGCCAACCAATCGAGCAACTCGGGATGCGTAGGTGGACTCCCTTGTAGTCCGAAGTCAGAAGGCGTGCGGACTAAGTGCGAACCGATCAAGTGTCCCCAAATGCGATTGACATAGACGCGCGCGGTGAGCGGATTCTGTGCCGAGGCAACTTTCTCCGCTAACTCCAAACGCCCACTCGAACCACCGGGGAACGCCGATTGACCAGGGTCCAAAATTTGCAAAAAACGTCGCGGTACCTCTTCGCCTCGGGCCGCCGCATCCCCACGCACGAAAATGTAAGCCGGTGGCGGTTTGGGCCGGTCAGTGACATGCATCGCTCGAGCAGGTGCCCCGGGATGAAACAGGAGCAACTCGGCCAACTCCGTTTCGCGAATCTTCTGCGAGACGGAACGGTTGTTTCCTCTGGCCTTCTTTCCTTCGGAAGCCTTAATCTTGGCATCAATCGCGGCCCGCTTCCGTTCATAGTCTTGCAGATCCGACGGCGTCGGCTTGTATGCAGCCAGGATCGGCTGTCTCTTCTCATCGAGCGGTTTCACTCGGGTCACTGCGGCGAACACTCCGCGCAAAGAATAGTAGTCCGCGGTGGGAATGGGCTCGAACTTGTGGTCATGGCAGCGGGCACAAGCAGCGGTGATCCCTAGCAATCCGCGCGTGGTGACATCGATCCAGTCATCCAAGGCCTCAGCTGGCGAGCGATTCGCAAACGGTCCGGCAGCATAAAATCCCAAGGCAGCAATTTCGGGGTCGGACGACGAATGTCCCATCAAATCAGCCGCGATCTGTTCCTTAAGAAACTGGTCGAACGGCTTGTCTGAATTGAATGACTCAATGACGTAATCGCGGTACGTGAACGCGAATGGATAGTAGTGCGGCGTCCGTGTATCGGGCCGATAGTCGTTGTCCGTGTCTGCGTATCGAACCACATCCAACCAGAGCCGACCAAGATGTTCGCCGAATGGCGGCGATTCAAGCAGCTTGTCCACCAACTGAGAGATCGCGCTGTCGAAGTCGACCGCGGCAGCCTCCTGAAACTGCTCCACTTCTTCAAAGGCTGGCGGTAAACCGGTCAGGTCAAAGTACAGACGCCGCACGAGTGTCGAAGCGTCGGCGCGAGTGGATGGCGATGCCTGGTGTTGCGACAACGCATCGAAGACGAATCGATCGATGGCGGCGTCGTCCCAGCGAGCATACGCGCGTTGACGAGAATTCGACGCGGGCGGCAACGTACTCTGCACGGGCTGGAACGCCCAATGATTCTCAGCCTCTTGAAATAGATACTCTTGGTCACCGAGACGTGAGAATTCTGTTTCTCCCATGTCCGTAACCGGCCCCACAGCTCCCTGCTGAACCCACTGCTCGAGAAGCAAGACGTCCGCATCCGACAAACGACCATCAGGTGGCATTTGCAGTTCATCGTCCTCATAACGAATCGCTGTGATCAACAGTGAAGCGTCGGGCTCGCCGGGGATGACCGATTTGTTCGTATCGCCACCTTCCAACCAACCTTTTCGGCGATCCAATAGCAGACCACCCTGCTGCTCTCCCGCTTCCTCACTGTGGCATTCGTAACAGTGCTTCACCAACAGGGGTCGAATTTTCTGTTCGAAGAAGCGAATTTCATCCGGGTTACTGACAGCGTCCGGCGTCTCGGCCGCCGCCCCGGAGCCGAGCAACACGGAAAGCAGGAAAGCCGAAAACGTCGAACAACAGGCCGCCCGACCGATACGAGATCGCGAAGGAATTCGATTGCCATCGGAAGCTGTGGCGGCAATGCGGCTAGAGATCTCTTGCATCGACGATCGGAAGGTTGGTGTGGTGAAGCGTTCACCGAGGTGGGTAGAGCCGCTGAGCGACCGAATCATTCTAGTCGAAACCTCGCATTGGGTGCAGCTGCGAACCCGAGCGTCTCCCGCACTGTCCCTCGTGTCATGCCCGGCCAATCTTTGCCGCCTCGGCCTCGTAGACTCCGCTTCCAACGGCACGACGCCAGGTTTTCGACTCAACCCTGATACG
Organism: Rubripirellula sp.; assembly: GCA_051010815.1. Lineage (GTDB taxonomy): Bacteria > Planctomycetota > Planctomycetia > Pirellulales > Pirellulaceae > Rubripirellula. The sequence continues at coordinate 1,782 of JBPCVD010000712.1, read as the reverse complement.
ATCTGAACCGGCGTTGGCCCGCCGCTTTCAACGGAATTTTCACGCATGTACATCGCTTGCCATCGTCGGTTGGTGGAGTTGCTTTCATCATGATTCGCGACTACCTCGAGTTGCCAAGGCCAGTTCATGTGCTGTGTCTGGGCAGTCTGATCAATCGAGCCGGTTCGTTCGTCTTGGTGTTTCTCACCATTTACGCGAGTGAAAAAATGGGTTGGGGAGTCGGCTTTGCTGCCGGGTGCATGGGGATCTTCGGTTTGGGTTCCACGATCGGAGCCATCCTCGGAGGGCAGCTCGCAGATCAGATTGGTCGCCGCAACGTGATGTTGATCGCGCTGTTGGGAGGTGCCGCCTGCCTGTTGGTGCTTGGCTCGATTCATAATCGCTGGGCGTTCATGGCCGCAGTTGGGCTCTTCGCTTTGGTCGCCGACATGTACCGGCCAGCCGCATCTGCCATGATCGCGGATCACGTGCCGATCCACCGACGACCTCACGCGTTTGCGTTGATGTACATCTCGATCAATCTTGGCTTCGCCATCGCGCCACCGATCGGAGGACTTCTCGCCGAGTACTCTTTTCAGTGGCTGTTTTGGGGTGATGCAATCACGATGTTTGTCTACGGCGTGATCCTCTTCGCCGTCATTCCAGAATCATTGCCCAATCGTGCGACCAACGGCGACGACCGCGACGAGTCAAACGTTTCGTTCCGCGATGCAGCCACTCGGATAGCGTCAGACACCCCATTTCTTTGGCTCTGTCTTTCGTGCTTGTTGATGGCGTTTGTTTTCATGCAAGCGATCTCGACGTTACCGATCTATATTCGCCAATGCGGTTTTAGCAACCTTCAGTTTGGGCTTCTGATGTCCGTGAACGGGCTGATGATCTTCGCCTTGCAACTGCCCGTTACACACTGGCTCAGTCGCAGAAACCCGATGAGCGTCGTGATTGTGGGCGGTGTCTTGATCGCGATTGGTTTTGGCCTCACTGCCGTCTCTGCAAACCTTGCGTTCCTGGCATTGACGATTGCGATCTGGACATGCGGCGAAATCTTGCAAGCACCGTTCAAACAATCGATTGTCACTGACTTGGCGCCGCCCGAACTCCGAGCACGCTACCTCGGACTGTTCAACGTCTGTTACTCATCGGCCATGACGATTGGCGCGCCAATTGGCGGGCTCGTCCTGAGCAGATTTGGCGCGACGACGCTCTGGTTAGGAACCTTTGCCGTCGCGTTGTCTGCGGTGGCAGTCTACGTGGCGATACATCGTTCGATATCACTTCGCATTGAGGCAGCCAACGATGTCGCGCCTCGCCCAAACGTGCAACAAGAATTCATGGAACCGGATGGCGGAGTCGTTGCTTCAGGCGCGTAGTAGCAACCAGCACACCGAACCGACGATAAGAAGTGAACCCGCTGCGGAGACGATGACGCGCACTCGTTCCGTACGTCCGTCCATCACCTGATCAATCAAAGCGATGATCGATGGGCTAAAAAGAATGAGCCCGTAGAGCCACGGAGAATGATTTTCATAGGTATAGAACCTTGCCGATGCGGCAATGAGGGTGGCTGCGCCCCATGCTGGGAAGGCGATGACCCAGACACGGGTCTGCGGCTGAAAAATTCCAACAACCGATGCCGCGAAAGTTGCCACAACAACCGCTAGGCCCCATTGCGTGAGACTGCCGTACGTGGTGGCTGCCAAGACAAGCGGACCCAACAAACCGCCGACCGTGACCAGCAAAGACCATCTCGAGGCGTTGTGTCTCGCCATGTGCTCTGCGGCA
>JBPCVD010000711.1:0-4528 GCA_051010815.1 Rubripirellula sp. | reverse complement strand
ACGAACTTCCCAGGCTTGGACCAGCCCGGAGAGACGTGCTGGGACACACGCAAGATCATGATCGGGGCCTTGACCGCTCGTAAAAAGAACCTTGAATTGCTGATTGACTCGAGTGAAATGGACCAATGGGCCGACTACTCCCTGTACGACTGCGCGGCCTGTCACCACGAATTGAAATCCCAGAGCCGAAGACAGAATCGTGGCGATGCCTCGACGCCCGGGCGTCCCCGACAACCAGAATGGACTGACCTTCAGTTGCTGCAAGTTGGCAAGCTTCTTGCGGATGACGAAACCGAGCTTGCCAAACTGGAGCAGAGGCTGACTCACGCCTTTGCCGCGCGCCCATTCGGCGATGAGAGTCAGGTCGTACGCAACGCCAGCGAATTGCGAGACCGGCTTCAATCTGCGATCTCCAAAGGCGAGACAGCCACCATCAATTGCGACACCGCTCGCGCGATCTTAATCGGATTGCTTGACACTCCGACGGAGCAGATCATCACTTACGATTCTGCCCGACAAGTGGTTTGGGCCATCCGTGCGATCAGCAGTGAATTGAACGCGATGGGCCAGGGACTTCCACCGGAGGTCGAGCAAATGATTCAGGAACTCGACCAACCCGCCACCGGTGACGGAAAGATCGGCATCGCAACCCAACTCCCAGCCGGCCGAAGTGAGTTCATCTATGAACGCGGTTTGCGAGAAGACTTGGAGCGCCGCGCTGCTTTTGATCCCGATCGACTTGCAGAGCGACTGCGGACGATCGCGACTGCTCTTCGAGGCAGCTCCAGCGGATCCTGAAGCGTCTCATGGGATGCAGTTCAGCTGAATTTCAAGCTTCCGTTCCGCCCGGGTTCGCACTCGATGGCCGTTCGCAAAGCAAGTTTTTTCGCAAAGGAGGGCCGTTCACACTCGATGGCCTGCCAGCTACCGCTAACGTTTTAACGGAGCCGGATAACGGAAGAACCGTTCATCAAAGATGTTGTCGCTCGTGTACCACGCCCCTCCGTCACGACGCTTGTACATCTTCTCGCCTTCTTGCTTGCTCAGCGGCCTGGCCCCAACGCGTCCGAAGACGGCGATTTGATTGCCACTCTCATCCACCGCTCGATCGCGGTCAATTCCGCGACTGATCGCTAGTGCGTGCCCATCTTTGGGTAGCTTGTAGCTAGCCACAAGATACGGCATCGGACGGGGACTGAAACCATCATTGCCAGGAACTTCAGGGCTCGTCAACTGAATGACTCGAAGGCCGTTCTTGCCATCGGCGACGTACGCAAACTGACTGACATTTGTAATTCCCAGCTTGACGTCATGGGCGTCGTTAATGCAGCCTTTCGCGTTGTAAACCTGATCGACAAAGGCGTCACGCGGTCGTTCGATGTTTAGAATCGCTAGCCCATTCTTTCCCGCAGCGACGTAGGCGTAGGTGCGTGCCAGGTAGATGCCGTGAGCGTCCTCGAGTGGTACGTGATGAACCACATGAGGATGAGCCAGGTCGGAAGTATCGAGCACCTTCACACCTTCCGAGTCGGTGACGAATCCATACCTAAACTGCACGGCCGACTTGTGGGGGTGATGCAGTTCGTGCTCATCGATGACGTGTGTCACCTGCGGGCACGTCGGATCGTTCAGATCAACCACGACCAGTCCCGCTTTGCAACAAATGTAGGCATAGGTTCCCACGATCGTGATCGACTCCGCACCACAAAGCAGCCCGTCCGGATTGAACGTGACCGCTCGCTCCAGGTAGTTGTTCAACGGATTGCCATCGAGCAGCGTGCCTGCACCAACCAGGATCAATCCCTCTTCTTTATCCGTGACATAGATGTACGCGTACATCGGATGGATCGGGGATTCTTCGTTTAGCGGGTCCTGCACCCTGGTCGGGTCAGGAGCGATGGTGGTTGGCGCGGCAACCCCGGTGGCATGCTTGGTTCGCACGTAGAGCCTTTGCCCGATCGGCGAAACGGGCGCCGTGGTAATGCGTTCGCTGAACCCCTTGTGGTCGATGAAAGCGATGTCAAAGACGCGAAGCCCACCTTCACCGCACGCTGCATAGAGATACTCACCTCGATGCTGGAGATCGAGAATCTCGGGCTTGCGATATCGCAGGGACAAGGCTTCGATGATGTCTCGACCGGGATGTTCGTGACTGTATTCAAGCTCGCGATGTTCTTCGAGATGCTCGCGGTAATTCTCCGGATAGGCTAGCTCATGAAGCGAGCTTCCAATCACAGCTTGTGGTTCCGTGTTTTCGGTCACGACCACGGCTTCAAAACCGTGCTCGCCCGCTGCGACATAGCAGTACTTGCCGATGAAGTTTGTGAATCCTGTCCCTTGCATCAACAGCTGCGACATCAACGCGTTGTTGTCTTCATCACCCGATAGATGGCAATCCGTGCAGCTCTTCGTCTCGTAGACGCCGCTCGCACCATGATTTGACTCGTTCTCCCAACCAGCGCCGCCACGCACGGTGTGGGGCACGTTGGTACTGAACGCAATTCCGCTCATCCCGTCACCGCTGATGGTTTGTTGTTGAGCGTAGATTGATTGCCGTTTTGCATCCAAGCTACTGACGTGGATCGCGCAACTACTTCGCGCGGGGCCAATCCGGTTCCCCGTGACATTCCCATCCCGCGCGAGCATGAAGACGTCGTCGCGAAGCGTTTGGAAGTTATAGCTCGTTCGATTCCGCGTCACGTCGCCGTTGTTGTGCAACTCCGGCGCCTTGATATTCGCTTTCTGTGACAGATGGCAGCCAAAGCAACTCGGATTCCACGAGCTATGGCAGGTGATGCACGACATGCTCTCGTTGCGGTGAGCACAGCCGAGAAGATCATCCTTTGTGGTGCCACCCCAAGTGACTTTTCCATCCTCGTCAAGACGCGCGGTCTTGGCCGCGTGAGACCTGGGGTTATAGTCGGGATGATCGGGGCGAATCGTGTGGGCGGTCTGACTGACTTCCCAATACTTGTCCGGCTCGACGGTACTGCGTTGAATGAGCTTCGGTTTCTGGCCTGGTTCACGTAGGATCTCGAACCTTGCCGTATCGAATGTCGTTCGCAGCGAGAGCAGATTCAAACCGCCCTGCTGCGCGGCAGGTCCGCTAGTCAGAAGCTTTGCCGGCTGTCCCGCGGAAAGCTGCTTCTCGACCTTCTCGACCAGCGACTCATCCGCAGTTCCATGGCAATCGACGCATTGGATTTCGATGGCCGCGCGGACCTCGGAATAGAGATTCGTGTTGCCGTGCGAATCTTGATAGAAGTGACAGTCCGTGCAGTGCATCCCCTTCTCCATGTGGATGTCCATCATGTGAACAGGGGTGTCGACGCGGCATTTTCCTTGATCTTGTTCTTTAGGAGTCGGAGGCGCGACGGCTTCCTGCAACTGGACTGAGTCCGGCTCGGGGATTGGATCGTTCTTCCAATCGAGCAGAAGCCCTTCACGGTTCTTCTTGAACACCGCTCGATAGACCCAGCCATGACCATGAAAGTCAGCAAATTGCGTGTGACGGAGATGCGGGTTCAAGTCACTGACGTTGGCCAAAAACTCAGGGTCGCTCCAATGCCCCCGCGCAGCGGCTTCGTTAGGATTGAATTCGGTGGCGCGAATGTAGTCTTCAGCCGTCAGATGTTTCTGCTCCTCGGGGTACATCAGCTCCCCGTCCGTTTCGTTATCCCACCACATGTATCCTAGATAGCTGTTGATCACATTCGTGCCAGGATGCACGTGGCAGACCATACACTGGCTGGTTGGCATGCGCAATTCGAACTTGTGTTGAATCGGATGGCCAGACTGATCCTTGTTGATCATCGGATCGATGACCTTCACCCACTCATCGCGTTCCGCAGCAGCCTTGCCTTCGTTACCGTATTTGGCAAGAAAACCACTCGCGACGGGACTGCGATCATTCGCATACAGCACGTGGCAGGCGCTACAACCGCTGCTTCGATAGTCACCGGCGTGATCGTTGGTGCCAAGGAAATTCAACGTCGGGTCCAGCAACCGAGTCTTCGCCAACCCGACGTACACCGGATCAGTCCTGTTCTCGGTACCCATTCCCCGATTGCTGAGTCTTTCTCGTGGTCGCCCTGGCTCCTCTAAGATTTCCGGAATCCCGACTTCAGGTCGAAATCGCCCGCCCCGCTCAAATATCCGAAGCACGTTACCAGGCTGCGAAACCTGGTAGGGCAAGAGCGGCTCAAGGAAGGGAACGATCCCTTGTTCACGCGTCTCCTCGGGTGTTGGCAAGGGCACGTTTTGCAGTATTTGCGGCGCGCCATTCATGCTGTACGACTCACCGTAGCGAGCGTATTTCTTATCCGTCGCACCGTTGTTGTAGAGAGCGGCTCCCCACAACATGCAACCGTTGGTCATCATGCTCTTACGAAGTTGCAAGACTTCATTCGGATGGCACTGCCCGCAAGCGATGTGCGCAACGCGAAGGTCACCTGGGTTCATGAATCGTATGAACTCGGGCGACTCATGATTCAGAATCGTGTAGCTCCGAACCGGGTTGGCACTTCCC
>JBPCVD010000710.1:0-11601 GCA_051010815.1 Rubripirellula sp. | reverse complement strand
AGTCGTGTTCTTTGCGTGATTGACGCTTGTTTTCGAACTCGACGAACATGCCGGGCCAGTAGACTTCATTGCCCATTTCGCGTTTGGTGCGTTTGAAGATGCCGATGCCCATTTCTTTGTCGACCATCGCGGTGGTCTCCAGGGCGAGTCGGAAGCCGAAGTGCGGACCTGTGCGATCCTCCCATTCGTCAACGGGCGGCAAGTACACACGGGTTGTGACGCTGGGAACTTCGGCCACGTTGATTTTGCGTTTCAGACGATACTGCACGTTGGCAACGAAGTCATCCTGGCCCATCTTTCCGCTTGGCCGTCCGGGAATTCCCGTGAACTTCGATCTCAGCAACAGTGAACCCGTGCTGTCGGGTAAACCATCCTTAGGCGTGGTTACGCGTTTGACGATATCGGGATGGCCGCGTTTGATGCCTTCGTACCAACGTCCGTTGGTCGTTCGACCCATCGGTCCACGTTGGTTTTCGTCGATGTCCTCGGTGCTTTTAGGGTCCCGAGGAATGTATTTCCAATCGGTGGCTTCGAAGTCGTCTGCAACGCCGACGATTTCGGAGCCTGTCCCCGGGATGACTGCCCGCTGAGCTTGAGCTGGGGACGCTTGCATAGCGCCAGCCGAGAGCATCACGGCCGCGCCGAGAATGCGGGTGTAAGAGATACGCATGGTTCGGTCCGTCTTTACCTGATCGAAGTTATTCCACCAATTCGATAATCAGGAGACCGCTAGCGCGCATCTGAGCGCCCGCGTCCTCCGCCCTCCAACCGGAAAGATCGTCAGAACCGTTTCAATCTCTTCAGTCAAAATTCGGCTTGCGTCAGCGAGTTTGCCCTTCTCGGTCGCTTTTGCGGGCTGTTCGCGACTCGATCTCTCAACTTGAGGGGCGTCAGGGTGTAGATTGGCGAAGGCTGCGGAATCGTCCCCTTCTTCGCCCTGTCCCGCTGAGGATTCACAGAATGACCGAACCGATCGGGCGATCTGATGAAGCGGATGACGAGTGCCAGGGGGCGGTCGATCCGAACGAAACGGACCTGGGGCCTGAGAAACAGCGAAGCTCCATTCGGCCGGTGGAAGCGAAGGAAGCCGAAGAGACAGACGAACGGCAGGAAGCGATGGCTGACGATCAGGCCACCTTGCTTCCCGATCCCTCAACTCGGGTTCCAGCCCAAACGCCTGGAAGCGACGATCCCTTTGAGACCTTTGTCTCGCAGTCGCAATTGAGCCATGAATCGACCGACCGTTCGCTCGCTTACGATGCGTTGGTTCGGGGCGATCAAGTTGGCGACTTTCGCGTCCTGAGGTTGCTGGGTCGCGGTAGTTTTGGTGCGGTCTATCTCGCCCGCGAACTTTCACTCGATCGCCTAGTCGCCGTCAAGGTCGTGCTTCCTGAGGGAAAGAGTGCCACGGAGGGTGAAGGCCGAAGTTTGGCGCGTCTGAAGCATCCCAACATTGTGGGTGTCTACGGTGAATCGGAAGATCGCCAGAGTGGATGTTCTCTGCTGTGGATGCAGTACGTTGACGGACTGAACCTTGCGAGTTTGATTCAGAAGCTCTACATGAATCATTCCCAGGATTGGAAGGAAGGCGACCTTCTGGGGGAGTTGTCAACCGACACCGGTTCCGACGATCAGTCGGTAGTGCAAGCATCGCGTGGTTCGCTGGAAACCGTTTGCCGGATTGGGGCGCAATTGGCGCGGGCGATAAGTCACGCTCATCAAAGCGGAATCACGCACCGCGACATCAAGCCTGCCAATATTTTGATGCAACGCGATGCGACTCCATTGCTTGCAGACTTCAATCTCTCCGAGAACGCCCATGATGACCTTGCACAAAAGCGTGGGGGAACGGTTGCCTACATGCCACCAGAGCAATTGGCGATGGTGCTTGGACGGCAAGAACCGTTCGGCGCTCGGCGTGCCGACATCTATTCGTTAGGCGTCGTGCTTTGGGAATTGTCGAGTGGTTCTCGGCCTTATGCCGATGCTGAGTCGCGAGTTGACACGAGCGGTGGCCAGCAGTTGGTCGATTTTCTTGAGGTCCGACGAAATCCGTTAAGCGTTTCCGATGGTGGCGTACCGATCGGGCTCTCGATGGTGCTGTGTCGTGCCATGAGCGTCGATCCGGGAGACCGATACCCTTCGGCGAAAGCGATGGCGAACGCTTTGACCGGACTTGCACAGTTGCAGCGGGCGCGTCGAAGGGCGCCGGTGGTTGATGGTGTTCGTCAATTTGTCCAGCGTCATTTGGTTTGGGTCTTGATCGGCGGCTTGTTGCCTCATTTGGCGGCCAGCCTCTTTCAGTCTTGGTACAACTTCATCTGGATCATTCGGCCTGGCGGGGAAGCATTTCAGGAAGCGTTTGAAAAGGCATTCATCGTTTACAACGTCATTCTTTATCCCGCTTGCGTGGGCTATTTGGCCTGGCAGTTGTATGTGTTCGCGAGTGGTTATCGTCGGGTTGTCGCCCGTGAGCCGGTCAAGCGTGGTGCACTGAGGAAGCTTCGCGGGCGATTGCTTCGACTGCCGCGGCAATTCATGGTCGTGTCGGCGATCGGTTGGTTCCCAGGGATCGTTCTGTTCCCGTGGCTGCTCGGTTTTTTTGGTCAGCCGCCCAATGCCGAGCAGTGGTTTCATTTTGGAGTTTCGTTTGCGATTGCGGGACTGATCGCGACGACTTACTCGTACGCCTTTGTGGTGTACATCGTGGTTTGTCTTGGGTATCGAGCCTGTTGGCAAACAGCAACGCACTATCGCCAGCGAGCACGGTACGAATTGTCGGGGATGGAACGGCGAATTTTCTGGGTGTCGATCCTTGCTGGCGTGTTGCCTTTGGCGGCCGCCGTGCTGCTGTTGGCGATTGGCATGCCCAATGATTTACAGCAAATGCGATCATTGCACGAGCTGTTGATCGCCTTGATCGTTTCCGGTGCAATTGGGCTCTACGTCGTTCAGATCGCGGCCGGACGGTTGATTCGGGTCGTCCGCGCTTTGACGCTGGTCGATGACGAGGAAGGCGTTGCCTCGTGAGCGCCGATCGACCTGGTCGCCGGCTGAACCGCATTGCATGGTTGGCTGCATCGGCACATCGGTCGCAACATCAGGGTCAAGTGCGTCGACTACAATCGGGGTTCGTCAGGTTTGCTAGACGGTTTCATTTCCGATCCAGGTTGAGATGTTAAAACGCGGTTTCCAGTTCGCTCCGGGGTATCGGTTGCAGGAATTCCTGGGCCGCGGACAATTCGGACAGGTGTGGCGTGCGACCGCTCCCGGCGGCGCTGCGATGGCGGCCAAGTTCATTGACCTTTCAGACGGTCAGGGACAAAAAGAGTACGACGGCGTCAGGCGTGTCAAACAGATTCGCCATGCCAACTTGATGCCCATCACCGCCATCTGGCTGCTCGATGCCCAGGGGCAAGTGATCGAGGAAGCGCAGGAGGATGCGAACGAAACCATCGATCTGTCGGTTATCGAACCGATGGGCCAATCTGCGATCGTGTCCTCTCCTGCGGTGGAGCCGAGTTGGCTTGTGGTTGGAATGCTGCTAGGCGGCAAGAGCTTGCAGCATCGGCTCCGCGAATGCGTTGGTGAGGGGCATCCTGGCATTCCTCCCAAGGAACTGATTGCCTACTTGGATGAATCGGCCAAGGGCCTCGACTATCTGAACTCGCCGCAGCATGATCTCGGTGAAGGCCCGATCGCGATTCAACATTCCGATGTTAAGCCGGCCAACATTGTTTTGATCGGATCCTCCGCCGTTGTCTGTGACTTTGGTTTAGCGCGAATCTTGACTCGCAATCAGGTCACAGCGACAAGCGCAGCCGGAACGCCCGCGTACATGGCGCCGGAAGCCATCTCAGGCAAGCCTTCCTGCAACAGTGATCAATACTCGCTTGCGGTCACCTACTATCATCTCCGCACGGGGACGCTGCCGGTGAGCGATGGATCGCTCTGGGAAGTGCTCGACGCGCATCGACATGGCAAACTGAATTTGTCGCTGGTGCCGGAAGCTGAACAGGCCGTGTTGCGCAAGGCGACCGATCTTGATTGGGCCAAGCGGTTTGATTCCAACGTCGAATTGGTCGATGCGATGCGGGAAGCGTTGCGGTCCGAGGGGCATACGAAACCAAGTTTTGTGCCTCCGACGTCCGTATCGCAGGAGGGTGGACAGCAGGAGACGGCGGGTGGACAGCAGGAAACGGCGGGTGGACAGCAGGAAACGGCGGGTGCCTTCAACCAATCCTTGACTGTCGACTTGCCGGCCACCGATGGAGCCTCGGCGCAGATCTCCGACGCGCAGCGTTCATTGCTTGAGATGCAGTCGGGTGGAGTCGCCGAAAAGTCGACGAAGAAGGAGGGATTTGCGAACGAAACGCTGCCCAACTTGGCGGATCAGTACGAGTCCACCAGCGGTCAACGGACCGATGCACTATCGAAGGCCCGCATCTGGGCTGATCAGAACCGAGTGCTGGCCGCGACCGGCATCGGCGCGATTCTTTGTTTGCTTGCGTTCGTTATCTGGGGCCCATCGGGAGGCGACGCGGTCAGTGAAGAGCGGGGTATCGAAGAGACACCAGGTGGATCGCAGCCGGAAGTCGTCGATGGTGACAGCGGTGTGCTACCGTCGTCCGATCCAACAGGCGAAATCGATTACTTGAGTCGCGCGCTCGAGGCCTTTGACAGCGACGAGGTCGAAGCCGTGAGTCTGTTTCGCAGCGCGCTCGACAGCGAAACGCCTCCCGTCCTCGAGGAGCGTACCCTGCATGGATTGCAGGGGCCCGTGATGAAGATGGCAGTGAGCAGCGATGGCGCAAGGTTGGTGGCGATGGCCGATGGACCTTCTCCTCTAGTCTGGGAAACGGGCGATCCGCAATCGGAACCGATTCCGCTGCTCGGTCACGAACGGTTGTTGCACACGTTCGCGATCCATCCCAACGATGATCGACTGCTAACCGCAGGTGCGGACTCGACAGCGCGTGTGTGGGAACTCCGGCAGACGGACATTCGATCGACGGAGCTGGATTTGGAAGGACACAAGCAACGTATCGAGGCGGTGGGTTGGCATCCCGTCGAGAACCTGGCGGTGACGGCGTCGGCGGATCTAACGTTGCGGTTGTGGGAGTTCGGGGCTCCCGACGCGGACCATCCGAACGGCACGGTCGTTCCGCGATCCTCGTTTCCCGTTCAGGAAAACCTGGTCGCATTGCAGAGTGACGCAGGCGGACGTTGGCTGGCGGCGATCACGATGGGCGAAGACTTGGTCGATACCAAAGTGGATTTGCTGATTTATCCGTGGCAGTCCTTGTTGGAAATGCAGGGTGCTCCCGAACCGAAGCGATTCGCAGCCGAGAATACGAAGCACATTTCGTTTTTGAACGATCCATCGGGCGCCATTGTGGTCAGTGGCGACCGAGGTGGTTCCGTCTCGTTGTATTCTGCGGAGAGCGGAGAGTTGGTCACGCGATTCGAATCGCATCAAGCTGACGTCGAGGCGTTGAAAGTGATCTCTTTAGAGGACTTCCAAGTCATCGTTACGGGGTCTGCCGATGGCACGGTAGAGCGACGCCAGTACGGTCGCACGTCGCGTAGTATGCAAAGAGAGTTCTGTGCCTCGCTGGGCGTCAGTTGTGTCGACGTCTCACCGGATGGTCGTTGGTTGGCGGCCGGATGCGGCGACGGATCGGTATGGATATGGGATAGCAACGAAGAGGCCGAGAGCGACGTCGGCGCGTTTCGCATTGAAACGGGGTCCAATGGTGTTGATTCGGTTTTGCTGGACGAGGCGCGGAACCACTTGATCGTGGGCTGCGATGATGGGGCGATTCGTCGTTACGATTTGACGGTTGCCAAGCTGATGACGCTTGCTAACCCCACTCTGAGCGACGACCGACCGGAGCGACAGATCAAGACGCCGCAAATCTCAATGCGTTAATGTCGAAGTTGACGCGAGCAAGGACGTGGTTCTTCGACGCTGCATGATTTAAATCGACGCATCGTTTTCATCGAGCCTTGTTACCGAAACTTGCCGCTGAGACTCGTCACCGAGAATTGTTATAGGTCTTGGCTTGCGACGTTCACGGCACTTCGATGCATGGATAGGTTAGACTGCGGGTCCCTCCGATAACTCTGTAGGTTCGGATCATCCCTGGCCTCGCATTCCCGCCATTCTCATGCGATTTCTAACCCTTCTCGTGATCGCAGTTTTGGCAGCGGCCCCGGCGATCAAGTTGGCAGCCGAAGAATCCGGCAATGTCTCCGAACCAACGTCGGAAGTGACCGGCGCGGTCGAGCCGACCACGGAAGCGGAAGTCTATGGTCTGGGGGTTCGCTCAACGCCATGGCTCGAACCGCGCGGCGAACTCGCCAAGATGCATCTTCCGCCGGGTTTTGAAATCCGTCTGTTCGCATCGGAACCACAGATCGCGAAACCGTTGAACATGGCGTTCGATGCTCGCGGACGCATGTGGGTGACGCAGAGCGTCGAATATCCGTATCCGGCGAAAGAGGGAGCGAAAGGGAGGGATGCCGTGATGATCTTGGAGGATCGAGACGGCGACGGAGAAGCGGACACGTTCAAAACGTTTGCGGATGGTCTGAACGTACCGATTGGAATTCTTCCCTACGGTGACGGTTGCCTTTGTTTCAGCATTCCGAACGTCTGGTACCTGCGCGACACCGATGGAGATGACGTTTGCGATCAACGCGAAATCGTACTTGGACCCTTCGATACGACGCGTGACACACACGGGATGATCAATTCGCTTCGCGATGGCGGAGATGGTTGGATCTACGCGTGTCACGGATTCAACAATCAGAGTGAGGTCTCTGGTAGCGACGGTCACACCATCAAGATGAGCTCAGGAAACACGTTTCGTTTTCGTCCCGATGGAAGTCGCGTTGAGCACATCACCCACGGTCAGGTCAATCCGTTTGGGATGACGGAGGACCAGTGGGGATACCGCTACACCGCCGATTGTCACAGCAAGCCGATCACGCAATTGATTCGTGGCGCGTGTTACCCCAGTTTCAGCAAGCCGCATGACGGGCTTGGTTTCTTACCACCAATGATGGAGCATTTGCACGGTAGCACGGCAATCTGTGGGCTCGTTTGTTTCCCGCCAGACAGTCCGTTTCGATCCCTGCGGGGCCAAATGATCAGTGGCAATGTCATGACGTCGCGGATCAATCGCACGGGGGTCAGCTATCGAGGTGCGACTGCCGTGGGAGAACCGCTTCCCGACCTGCTGACTTGTGACGACCCTTGGTTTCGCCCCGTCGACATCCGAGTCGGACACGACGGTCACCTTTATGTGGCAGACTTTTACAACAAGATCATCGGTCATTACGAAGTGCCGCTCGATCACCCCGAACGCGATCGGACGAGCGGTAGAATCTGGCAGATTCGCTGCTTGGACCGCGCTGTGATTCCTCCACGAATAGATGACCTGGATGACTGCTATCGAGTTGCCAACGATTCCGGTGCGACCGTGGCGGCTCGATGCGGCGCATTGAAACAGATTGGCGCCCGTGGAGAGCTGACCGAGGAGTTGCTGGTGCCTCTGCTTCGCGACGAGTCAGCCATCGTGCGAGTCGCCGCGACAGGACTCGCCTCGGAATTGATCGGTCGTGATCCAGGTTCTGATGTGGCGGGACGACTGAAAGCCTTCGCCAGGGCAAGCCTTGAAGATGCCAACCCACATGTGGCCAGGTCATCTGCGGAGTTATTGGGATTGCATGGGACCGACGCTTACATTCCAAAATTGCTGGCCTGTTTGGAGCAAGTGCCCAGCGACGATTCCGTTTTGAGACAGACCTGCCGAATCGCGATACGAGATCTTCTGTTGAATGCGGATGAAGGTTCTGACGGCTGGGCGGCAGTGTCCAACTCAGGGTTCGCGGGCATCCTGCTAGGCTTGCAACGTCCGGAGGCTGCCGACGCGCTTCTCAACTACTTGGAGCAAAACCCGGAAGCGAGAGCACGCGATGCGATGTTATCGCACGTTGCGAAACACGCGAGCGATCGCACGCTTGCACGATGTGTTGCGCACGCAAGGAAGATGACGCGGGGCGACACAGAGCGACAGTTCGAGCTACTGAATCTATTGGTCGGGACTCGATCGTCCTCCAAATTGCCGGCGTCCTTGCGTTCCTGGGGGCTGGACTTGGTCGACTCGCAATTGGCGGAGGTTGATCCGGAGGATCGAATGGTGAGTTGGACCGCCGATGAGGGGCCCTCTTGGGAGCCGGAGCGACGAAAGTTGCGTGGTGCGGGAGAGGCGATGCTTTGGAGCAGTTTGAGTCGAGGCGAGAAATACACGGGGCGGTGGGTGAGCGATCCATTCCAATCGCCGAATCGAATTCGATTTCGCGTCGCTGGACACAATGGTTTTCCCGACCAGCCTGATCATGGAAAGAATCGAATCCGATTGGTGAGCGAGAGGGATGGGCGCGTGCTGCATGAAGTCACGCCTCCACGAAATGACGCTGCCATCCAAGTCGACTGGGACACGTCTGCACTGAATGGCGAAAAGGTTTGCATCGAGTGCCTGGATGGGGATGCCGGTCGTGCTTACGCGTGGATCGCGATCGGCGAATTCGAGCCGAGTTGGATTGGCAGGTCCAGTTCAGAGCAATCGCTCAGGACAGCGCTCAATTGGATTCAACGGTTGGGGCTTACCGAACGGCTGGATTCCCTGAACGCCATGTTGCCCGGTTCGCTTTCGGCGCGACTTCGACTGGAGATTGCTCGCGTGATCAGCAGATTGCAGAAGCGTCCTGAGCACGCGGTTGTTACCGAGTTTTTGTTGTCGATCGACGCGACCGGATCGCTCGCTGACGGAATCGTTCGGTCGGTGCGCGACGATGACGACGAAGCCCTCTTCTCGGACACGCTGAAAGAGCTTTGCAAACGCATGTCGGCATCCCAGCAGGCATCGTTTGCGGAGGCGTGGGCGAAAAATGGTGGGGGTGTAAGCCGATTGATTGAGATCACGGAGTCGGGCTGGATCAGCCCTGGCGTGTTCGTCGATGCCGATGTTCAGCAGGTGCTTGATCCAAGGTTGAGTCCGGAACAGCGCAAACGTGTCGGCGAACTCGCGAGTCGGGTTGAGGTCGGCGAGGCGAAACTCGCGCGTTTGTCAGAGCTAACGGCTTCGCTCAAGGACCACGCCGTAGACAAGACAGCTGGACAGGCATTGTTTGCGAAACATTGTGCGGCCTGTCATCAATTGCGTGGCGCGGGGGTGGTGGTTGGGCCTCAGCTTGACGGCGCGGCCTCGCGAAGTCTTGAGCGACTACTCGAAGACATCGTGACGCCGGACCGAAACGTGGATCGCGCTTTTCGGACGACGAGTTTCCTGCTCGACGATGGTCGTGTGATCATTGGCTTGGTGACCGTCGAATCGCCATCTGAAATTCGTGTGGTGGAATCGGACGGCAAGATCCGATCGATTGACCCGGAATTAGTGGAATTGCGTCGCGAAGCAGGGCGGTCGCTGATGCCAAGTAATATGTCGGAAGCATTGACTGCGGAACAGCTTGGCGATCTGATCGGGTTCGTACGCGGTTCTTAAGGCGGGATCGAAGTTCGCGAAGCTGGATTGGCGTCGCATTGGAAACGAAGCAACTCACGAGGATGACCACATGATCGTCAGCATTTTTAATGATGTGGTTGGGCCCGTGATGCGGGGGCCGTCGAGTTCCCATTGCGCCGCGGCGCTGCGGATCGGGCGGATCGGGCGAGATCTGATGGATGAGAAGATCACGGGCGTGCTGGTGCAGTTCGATGAATCTGGTTCGTTGCCCTCGACTCATCAGAGCCAGGGATCGGACATGGGGCTGTTCGGCGGCTTGCTTGGATGGAACGCGGATGATGATCGATTGCCCGAATCGGATGAGTGGCTGAAGCGAGCGGGGATCGAATTGAAATTCGAATACGGTGATTTTGGCGATCCGCATCCCAATACCTATCGATTGACCTTGGAGAACGACGGTGGCAGTCGCTCGCTGATCGCGATCTCCACGGGCGGTGGGATGTTTGAGGTGATCGAAATCGATGGGTGTCCCGTTTCGATTGGCGGCGATTACGACGAGACCCTGGTTTGGATAGACTCGTCGGATCCACCATTCGATTCGAGGCTGTTGTGCGACCAGTGGGGGGCTGATGAGGTGCAGGTTCGTGAGCAGGGCGACCGAACACTGATCCATGTTCAGGGACAGCAGTCACTTGAAACGACGGCGATCGAGTCGGTCCTGAGTGGGGCGAAGGTTCAACGAGTTGATCGGTTGCACGCCGTCCTGCCAATTCGATCGCGGCAAGAGCTTCGCGTTCCCTATCAAACTTGCAATCAGATGCTGGAGGTTGCTGAGGCGCGAAACGTTAAGTCACTATCGCAATTGGCGCTGGAGTACGAGCAGGCACGGAGTGGATTAGGTGAGGCGGAGCTGATCGAAAAGATGTGCGAGATCGTGCGAATCTTGCGTCACAGCGTCGACCAGGGACTGCAGGGGACAGAGTACGAGGATCGCGTGCTTGGTTTTCAGTCGGGCGGTTTTCGTGATGCCATGCAGGAGGGGCGACTCGTCGATGGCGGTGTCTTGAATCAGATGGTGCTGTACACCACTGCGTTGATGGAGGTGAAGAGTTCGATGGGAGTCATCGTGGCTGCACCGACGGCCGGCGCGTGTGCCGCTTTCCCGGCCGTCTGTTTGGCAATGGGCGAATCGCTGAAGTTGAATGATGGTGAAATCGCCAAAGCCATGCTGGCCGGAGGCATGATTGGTGTATTCATCGCCACACACTGGAGTTTTGCAGCGGAGGTTGGCGGATGCCAGGCGGAAGGAGGGTCGGCTGCTGCCATGTCAGCGGCGGCGCTCGTGACTGTCATGGGCGGCGATGCAAAGAAGGCCTGTGGTGCAGCGTCGATGGCGATGCAAAACATGCTGGGGCTGATCTGTGACCCGGTGGCCAATCGTGTCGAGGTTCCGTGTTTGGGCAAGAACGTGATCGCCGCGAGCAACGCATTGTCATGTGCCAACATGGCATTGGCCGGTTTTGATGCGGTGATCCCGCTCGATGAAACGATTGCCGCTGCCAAGGCGGTCGCCGAGCGAATGCCTCGTGAGCATCGCTGTACTGCTTTGGGTGGGCTCGCCGTCACGCCGACATCGCTGGCCATTCAACAACGGTTAGAAGGATGTGGTGGCGGCGGCTGCGGTTGTCGCACGTAAGCACACGCGAGATCACCGAGTGATGGCGTCGAGGATCGATTCGCTAGACACGACGGCAATCGATTGCGAGGCCGGTGTGGAATGCCCCGTCGTTTCAAGGCTGGGAGTATGCCAACGCGACCGTGCGGTAACTCAGGAAGGATGCTTGCGTTTGGCATCGTTCAGGACGTCGACGACGCGTTGAATATCGGCAGGCAAGGGAGCTTCGAAGGTCATTTCGCGTCCGCTCTGTGGATTCACAAGAGTCAGGGCACGGGCATGCAGCGCCTGACGTTCAAGCAAGGGCGGTTCGCCTTTCTGCAGGCGTTCACCACGCAGCGTCGACGCAGTGATCTCCGCGTGTCCCGCGTACAAACGGTCGCAAATGATCGG
>JBPCVD010000709.1:0-12066 GCA_051010815.1 Rubripirellula sp. | reverse complement strand
TACTGTCTTCACGACGACCGCGTAGCCCCGTTCGGTAAGGTTGCCCTCGAGCTTTCGCACGATCGCTGGTTGATTCAACAGCACTCCGCCCGTGACCGCCAACTCAAGTGGCGCATCACTGGGTAATCGAAGCTGTTTTGCGACAGACATGACGAGTTCGGCGAGCTCATGCTCAGCACGCGTGAGAATGGCATTGGCGGCCTCGTCGCCGGCCACGGCTTCCTCGAACACGATCGTCGCCAATTTGGCCAGTTCCGCGCGATTCTGCTTGGGCGAATAAACCTTCGTGATCAATCCGCTCGCCTCTTCGATCGAAAAGTATCGCAGCACGCGTCGCAACAGGCTGGTCTTGGGGTCACGTCCATCTGCAGCGCGCGCCGCAACTCGCAAAGCCTCGATCGCGATCCAATAGGCGCTACCCTCATCACCAAATCGGTATCCCCAACCACCGCTACGCGCCGTCCGCCCCTCTGCGTTTCGTCCAAAACAAAGCGACCCCGTCCCAGAGATCATCGCGACTCCGATGCCTTGGTCCGTGCCCGCGTAAAGCACCGGCAACGCGTCGTTGGTGATCATGCACTGTGGCGTCAACTGCCTTTGATCGACCCAGTTTTGAATGGCGCGGCAATCCTGCTGACGATCTGCACCAGCCAATCCGAAACAAGTCCCAGCGACGGTCGACCAGGGAAGATTTCCCGCGTCAAATGCCCGCTCGATCGCAAGGGCAATGTTCCTGAGTGCCTGCTCAGTGCCGATGACTTGCGCGTTTGCGGGGCCAGACAAACCTTCCCCAATGATGTCACCGTCAATTCCTGCAACGGCTTCGATTCTCGCGATCGTCTTTGTGCCACCACCGTCGATTCCCAACACAAGGTCGGGTCGTTTGGGTGGACCGGCAGAAGATGCTTCCCATGACATCAGTCGGATCGACTCCCTATCGCTTGTCGCAGGTGCCCCTGACTGTCCGCCAAAACGCGTCGTGCTTGCGCCGCATCAACACCCAACAGCTTCATGACGATTGCCGTTTTGACCTCGCCGTCAGAGGTGTCCAGCAACTGCCCAGCTTCGTTCCAATCGGCTTCCGTCAACTCAGCGACAATTCTTCGTGAGCGAAGCGTCAACTTCTCGTTCGTCGCTTTGAGATCGACCATCAGATTCCCGAGTGTCTTTCCCAGCCGGACCATCGCACCCGTCGTTAGCATGTTCAGCACCATTTTGGTCGCGGTCCCGGCTTTCATGCGAGTCGATCCGCTAATTACCTCTGGACCGACCACAGGAGCGATCATGATTTCACAATGCCTTCGCATCATGGACTCGGCGTTGCAGCAAAAACCGATCGGAACGGCTCCTACCTCGCGAGCATATTGCAATCCACCGATCACATACGGCGTCCTGCCACTGGTCGCAATTCCGACGACCACGTCTGACTCAGACAAATCGACCTTGGCGAGATCTTGCTTTCCGAGTTCTGGGTGATCTTCGGCTCCTTCGATCGCACGCGTTAATGCATCAGGGCCACCGGCGATCAATCCAACAACCATCTCCGGAGGCGTGCTGAAGGTAGGCGGGCATTCGCTTGCGTCCAAAACGCCGAGCCGACCGGAAGTCCCCGCCCCCATGTAGATCAGGCGGCCACCAAGTCGGAATCGATCGGCGATCACCTCTATCGCTGCCGCAATATTGCCCGCTTCGCGTTCCACCGCTCGGGAAACCAACGCGTCCTGGGCGTTCATCAATTGAACGATCTCAAGGGCACTGAGCGTATCGATCTCCGCCGACTCGGGATTGCGTCCCTCCGTCGTCAGATTCTGCAATAGGTTTGGTTGTTCTGCGTTCATGGTTCATCCACAATCGGCATTCTAAGCCGCAGCGGCGCAAGCTCCAGCCCATTCCACGTTCATCCTTTCACGGGCAAGTGATTTGGCGATCAGCACAACCGATGCGACGATCGGCGTCGTCTATTTGATCATGATCGTTCTACTCGGGGTCTGGGTTGGGCGCGACCAGAAGGATCTCTCTGGCTATTTGCTCGGCAATCGAGACCTTCCCTGGTGGGCGATTCTGGGCTCGATCGTGGCGACCGAAACCAGCACGGCAACCTTTCTGAGCGTTCCGGGCATCGCTTTCGCCGCTCACGGTGACATGACGTTTCTGCAGCTCGCGTTGGGCTTCATTCTGGGGCGAATCATCGTGGCCGTTGTGATGGTCCCGCTTTACTTTCGCGGACGACTGTTCACCGCTTACGAGGTTCTTGAACACCGCTTCGGCGGCGCCACTAAGCGGGCCGCTTCGGTGATGTTTCTCATCACACGAAATCTCGGTGACGGATTGCGACTCTTCTTGGCCGGCCTGGCATTGGAGAAAGTGCTCGGTGCCGACCTCTACATCTGCGTGATCGTGATTGGCATCGCGACCATCATCTATACGTTCCTGGGTGGAATGAAGGCGGTGATCTGGAGTGACTGCATACAATTCGTCATTTACATGGCTGGCGGCATCATTGCGTTGAAGATCTTGATCGACTCCCTCCCCGGCGGCTGGAACGAGTTGGTGGCGTATGGTGAGGCGACGCAGAAATTTCGCGTGTTCGACTCCGGCGTGGATTCCGATGGAAGATTTAGAATCCTGACCGACCCGTACACAATTTGGTCCGGCGTCATCGGCGGCGCAGTACTGACCCTTGGGACGCATGGGACGGACCAGTTATTCGTGCAACGCTATCTCAGCGCCCGAAACCAACGCGATGCTTCGCTCGCCGTCATCACAAGCGGATTCGTCGTCTTCCTTCAGTTCGCCCTGTTCTTATTGCTCGGCGTCGCATTGGCCTGCTTCTACAGTTCGGTGTATCCACAGACCTTCGACCACAACGACGAGGTCTTTGCGACCTTCATCGTCGACCATTTACCGGTAGGGCTCACCGGAATCACACTTGCGGCTGTCTTCGCTGCTGCCATGTCGACGCTCTCCAGTTCGCTCAATTCGTCGGCTGCGGCCGCAGTCGCCGACTTCTACCGTCCCTGGTTGGCAAAGCGTTCCGGCGGCAAAAAAGAACCCGATTCGCGACAACTTCTTTCGGCGAGTCGCAAAATGACCATCGTCTTCGGTGTAATTCAGATCGCCGTCGGCATCGGTGCCAGTCACATCTCACGCAGCGTCGTCGGCGACGCCTTGGCCATCGCCGGATTCAGTGCAGGTATTCTGCTCGGTGTCTTTGCTCTTGGAGTGCTCACCCGTTTTGCGCATCAGCGAGGTGTATTCGTTGGCTTCCTCACGGGAATCGCGGTCCTGGCTTGGATCAAGTTTGGGACGGATGTTGCTTGGCCATGGTACGCGGTGATCGGTGCCATCACGACGTTTAGCATCGGTGCAATTGCCAGTCGGCTCGTGTCGCCGAAGTCTCCGGAATCTGAAACACGGGAACACTCATGAAGACCGCTTTGACTGCGATAGTTTGTCTCGGCATGATGGCTTTGCTGTGCAACCAACCTGGCTGGTCACAAGTGCTTGCCGGCATTGATGTTCTCGAGCAGAGTGACTTTCAGGATTTGTCAGGTCGCAAAGTTGGACTGATCACGAACCACACCGGCACGAATCTGAAGGGCCAATCGACGGTCACGTTGCTGCTGCAGGCCACAAATGTTGACTTGGTCACTTTGTTCAGCCCCGAACACGGATTTGCGGGAAAACTTGATCAAGCCAAGATCGGCGACACCAAGGATTCAGAATCGGGACTAAAAATTTTCAGTCTCTACGGAGCCACCAAAACGCCCACACCCCGATCACTTGAGGGCCTCGACACACTTGTGTTTGACATTCAAGACATCGGCACACGCTTTTACACCTACATCTCAACCATGAAGGGAGCCATGGAGACAGCGTCCGAGCACGGCCTTCGGTTCGTGGTTCTCGATCGCCCCAATCCGATTGACGGAATCCATGTGCAAGGCCCGGTGCTGGATGCAGGAAGTGAATCGTTTGTCGGCTGCCATACGCTGCCGGTTCGCCATGGCATGACCACGGGAGAGATTGCCGGCATGTTGAAGACAGAGTTGGAACTCGAACTGGACTTGGTGATCGTTCCCCTGCAAGGTTGGCAGCGCGACCAGATGTTCGACTCTACCGGGCGACTTTGGATCGATCCGTCACCCAACATGCGTAGCCTTACCGAAGCGATTCTTTATCCCGGTATGGGTTTGTGGGAAACCACAAACGTATCGGTGGGACGCGGCACCGATACGCCCTTCGAACGGTTGGGGGCACCTTGGATCGACGCCGCCGAACTTGCCAGGCACCTCAACAGCAACTCGCTGCCTGGCGTGGCATTCATTCCCTTTGATTTCACGCCAAGCAGCAGCAAACACGCGAACCAATCGTGTGGTGGCATCAATATCATGATCACCGATCGAAAAACGTTTCAGCCCTTGCACACGGGACTCGCGATTGCCGTTGCGTTGCGAAAACTCTACCCCGACGACTGGGACACTACTTCCCTCAATCGTCTGCTTGGCAATTCGGCGACAGAGGAAGCAATTCTCGAAGGATTGCCTCTCGGTGTCATCATCGAACGGTACCAAGCGGAACTCGACCAATTCAAATCCCGACGCGCCAGGCATCTGCTCTATCCATGACACCCGCACGCTGCGTCATTGGTCTCGAAACATGTCAGACGTCTCCTCCACGGTCGCTTCAAAGTGGACGCTTCGGTCTGCTGATGAATCGTGCCTCGGTCGATCGTGATTTACGTTTCTCGTACGAGGTCTTGGGAAAGGCGTTTCCACAAAGACTAGGTTCCATCTTCACGCCGCAGCACGGCCTCTGGAGCGATGCGCAGGCAAACATGATCGAAACGCCTAGTAGCTTTCATCACGGACTCGGCATTCCGATTCATAGCCTCTATAGCGAAACGCGACGACCGACGGAGGAGATGTTGCAGGATATCGACACGCTTGTCGTTGACCTGCAAGATGCTGGCACGCGCATCTACACGTTTATCTGGACGATGTTGGCATGCATGCGCGCCTGCGCCCAATCACAAGTGAATGTCGTCGTCCTCGATCGACCAAATCCGGTCGGCGGATTGATTGTGGAAGGCCCCGTGCTTGATCCACCCTATCGAAGCTTCGTCGGTGACCACCCCATACCGATGCGGCACGCGTTGTCCATCGGCGAAGTTGCGAGGCTTTTTCAGTCCGAGCTACAGCTTGATCTGCAGCTCGATGTCGTTCCGATGGTTGACTGGTCACCAGAATCTTCATTCATCGATTTACAACGCACGTGGCTCCCGCCTTCACCCAATCTTCCGACCGCCGCGTCGACTCTCCCATACGTGGGCCAAGTCTTGTTGGAAGGCACGAGCCTCTCCGAAGGCCGCGGTACCACAACGCCATTCGAAATGATCGGCGCACCAGGCCTACCCGCGCAAGAACTCGCACATGCCCTGAATGACCTGCAACTCCCTGGCGTCCGATTTCTTCCGACAACTTTCCGTCCGACATTCGATAAATTTGCGGGCCAAGATTGTGGTGGCATCTCTCTTCATTGCACATCACAGGATCGGTTCCGCCCGTTTCAAACGACGGTTGAGGCGATGCGTTTAATTCAAATTCGTTGGCCACAGACGCTTCAGTGGCTAGCACCGCCCTATGAGTACGAAGCGGTTCGACCACCAATCGACATTCTTTATGGCAGCGATCGGTTGCGTGTCTCAACCGAGCCCGCCTCGACACTAAGCCGAGTGAATGTCGACGCTTGGCACGAGAGAGTGGACGGAGCACTCATCTACCCACGCAAGGGATTCCTGGCGTGAGGTCACAAATCTAGAGCAGCGATGGTTGACGCAATTTGCCGCTTGCTTGAAAGGCAGGTCGGTCGATCGTCACTTGACGGAGCAGCGTGCCTGCCAGAGAGATACCACTCAAGAATGCTCCTTCGACGCGTGATGCACCACACCAGTCGCCGCACGTACCGACGGAAGTATCAGAGTCCCAAAGGCACTCCTCACTCAGAGGATTCGCGGGTATCGCGTAACGCCAGAGGTGCACATCGCAGTGCAACGGCTTCCACGTGTCAGAAAGCCTTGATCCGAACAGTTCTCGAAACGCGTTCAACAACTCTTTCTTGACCGTCGTCTCGCCACTTTCCAGATGCTGTTCCGTCCACGAAGCAGACGCATGAACCGTCCAAGTCGTCTGTCGACTCGGTTCTTGGCGACCTGGCTTGGCACCGTCGTGCGAAACCCACGACAGAGGCCCCTCGTTGACAAATGCTCCCTCGAATTCAAGGTCCGACAACGCGTCGGTCGACAACATCATCGCCCAACATGGCCTCATTTCGACCTGCTCGATCGTGCGACAAAGATCGGATTGTTCAGCGAGTAGGTGCAGAGCCTGCTGCGGAGGGCAATTCAGTAGCACCGTGTCGAAGACTCCCAGCTCCCGATCTTCCTGACCGATCAAACGCCATCCGCCACCCGATTCACGTTGGAGCTTGTCCACAGGGGTTGTGACCTTTACATCAAGGTCTTCCGAGAGATGTTTTGCCAACGCATTCATCGTCGGCGTGGCCACGTAACGAGGCGTTCCCAGCTTTTCGTCATGGAGCCCATCAGACTTCCATTCGATGATTCGCCCCATCCAGGGTTCGACCAATCCCTGCTGCATCCAACTCTGAATCGAGCGTGAAAAACGTCGGTCTCGGGCGGTGAAATATTGGGCACCGTGATCGAACGTCATCCCGTCCACGCGACGCGTGGCAACGCGCCCGCCAACACCCCTCGACTTGTCGAACACGGTGACATCCAACCCGTGATCCTTCAACGTCCGAGCGGCCGCCAGCCCTCCCATGCCGGCTCCGATCACTGCGACCGTAGGAAGTCGTGCGGCGATCGGACGATCGACAATTTTCTCGTACTTGTTGATGTCGATGCGACGCTCATGTTCCTCGCACGACCGGGAACGAACTGTCCCGAAGACATTGTTTTCAGGCTTGAACGGTCGGTCAAATTGCCCGAAGCACCAAAGCACACCGCCGTAGCTGCTGGGATCTCGTCCGTCGAGCGCGTAGCGATGATTCAAGTCCATCGTCAGTTGCATTGCGCGGGCAGGCGACGAAGCCCACGGCAAGAACGCTTTCCCCCAAGTCATCCGCACGTTGTTGTGCATTTCTCCATGCTTCAGCAAGCTCCGCTGACTTGCGTCCCACAATCGTTCTCCAGAGCGAGCGCGAGAGAGCTGCTCCGAGCAATAATTGGCTTCACGATGATCTCCGGCGTGAGCTTCCAACGTTTCATTCGCCCAGGCGGGCAATGCGTCGAGCGAATCGATTACATCGATGTTGTGACAACAAAAATGAAAAGAAAGCTCTCGCCAAGTCAATAACTCGTCGAGATATTTTTCAGCGCCCTTCGCATCTGCTTCTCGAGCCAGCCGCAACGGACTGACCATGCCGAAGTGCAAGTAGGCACTCATACGACTTACACCATCATGGATGGTCGCATCGTTCCGTCGCTTCGAGTAGTGGTCCAACCTGCAGTCTCGAAACTCGTTCCACCGCTTGTAGCCAGCCCGCGATCCTCCGGGAGTATCGGCCACCGGCGCGATCGCATGATCGATGCGACATTTCCCGATTAACGAAGCGAGGTTAACATCCTGCAAGTTGAGCGACTGAAACGGCAAGGTCCCTTGAAACATGTCACAGTCGACGTCCTGTTCCTCATAACACCGACTGATCCGAGCCTGATAGAGATGTCGAGTTGCTTCACGATATTCGAACGCGCGTGTGTACGACTTCGTCACCAGGGGCGCGGCAACCACGCAACTCGAATCGACCAATGCGATGGGCGTCGTCGTGCGACTGACTAAGCGGTCCAGCCAGCCGGCCAGCGGCTGTACCGGCATCTCCTCCGTCACCAGCACGGCCGCCCGACGTGTCAGATCCCGAAGGTGTGGACCGCGATTTCCCGTTCCAGCCAAATGAAAATGCGATCGGATGCCGCGATCAATTAGTTCCCTCTGAACGTCACGCTGACCTTGGAGGATGAACGCGTGATACCGATCCGATGCGTAGGAATAGTCTTCCGAAAGTGCATGGTAGACAAGCAGTGGAAGACCGTTCTGACGAGCCAGACAGATGGCGACGTCGAGTGCCGGGTTTTCGTGAGCCCGGAGCGCATTGTGCATCCAGTAGAGGACAAACTCCCCGGGCGTATGGTTGCGATCGGCGGGACTCACGAGCCACCGAAAGCGTTCATTCAACTGAGGGGGAAGGGATTCATCCACACATTGTCTCGCGATTCATTCGTTCGTACGCGGCATGATAGGGAGATGGCAATTCGCCCTGTCTATCGAGTCGAGGGGCGGACAGGAGAGGTGAATCGGCAGAACCGCTCAAGATCTGATCAAGAGTCTAGCAAGCCAACCACGAAGCAACCCCGGATCAACGCCCGGTAACTCCAATGCCTCCCGATCCGCGATGCTCGACGCCGCCATTCGACCACTGATGACAGCCCCCTCCATCGTTGCGGGCCATCCGGTGGCGATCCAGTCGCCAGCTAGATGCAAGCAACAATGAGCCGTATTCGCCGGCGGACGAATCGCCTCGAATTCGGGTCGGATCGAGAAGACCGATTTTGGATCGGTCACGACTCTGCTCTGCAGGAGCCGCGCCTGTCGCGCATCAGGGAACGCATGCATGAGTTCCTCGACGACCTGCCCTACGAGGGCGTCTTTCGGCAACGATCGCAGCTTCTGAGATGCACTGATGACGACTTGATAGTACTCGCCGGCGGACCTCAAAGCGGTATCCGCGAATTCAGATCCCGCCGCCGACGGTTCCCATGGTTGCCGAAACAGCCATTGAGCTGCAGTTCCGACCAACACCGCATGTGGTCGTTCAGTGATCTGCCGGTCAAACCACAGGTGGACGCCGGTGATCGGCGATGCAGGTACGTCAACAAAGCAATCCGTATTTGGAACGCATTTCTTGGGGAGGAGCGAATCGATTGCGTACCACGGAACCGCGACCACTACATGCTCGAACGTTTGGGCACCCCCGTCCTTTGAAGTCACGACGGCATCAGAATCACGTGGCTCGACGCTTCGAACCTTGCACCCCTCTCTTATTTCGACGCCCAACTCGCGAATGCGATCGGTAAGGTATTTGCCCATCAGTTCGGCGAGCGGCAATTTGGGGACGAGTACATCCGAGGCTCCACGTGCGGCCGCGAACCCGTCGACGAATACTTTTCGGACCGCCGCCATTGAAACCACATCTAACGTTTCGCCGAGCGCGCTGACCGCGATCACGCTCCAGAAGTCTCGGATTGTGTCCGCGTCTTGGCCATGTTGAGACAACCAATCGTTGGCAAGAACATCCGCCAACGAGTGACTCGAGGTTCGAAAGATCCGCCACAGACCGCGACGGATCTGACGACGTTGGTTATTCGTGAGGTACTGGAGCGCACCTAGCGTCGAAGCGAGATGCAATGGTGGCGGCAACCACGACGAGGGAGCGAAAGTACTTGGCTTAAAATCGGGATGAAGGAACTGAAGTTCCGTGTAACGATGCAGATGATCTTCCAGTCCACATCTCTGCAGCAACGCGATGAAGTTGGTGCAACACCCCATGGCAACATGCTGACAGTAGTCGACACGACTTCGCGTACGCGGATCATCAAAGGATCCCGCCCGACCACCGGTGAACCGCTTGGCTTCGAAGAGGGCAATTTCGAATTGGCCCGGGTAGTGTCGAGCAAGAGTTTCCGCTGCCGACAGACCTGCCAAGCCTCCACCGACAATCGCCACTCGCTTCCGTGACTCCCCCAAACGACGACTCGTTTGATCGACCGTCACGGTGCAGAACGCGACTCACCGAGTTCCAAAGGCGGAACCGGTAGTCGGCGAAACATTGGGGCGACAAAATGTCGGGAAACGATCCCAAACTTTTCGGTTGGCGACAGCCTTACACGACGCACTGCGACCGACCCAGGTGACTCCGCGATTCGATCAAGCAGCTTGTGGTAGGTGCGCCACATCATGCTGAACATCGGACGACCATCCGGGTGCAATGAATCCCAGACATTCCAACCCGATTCATAGAGTTTCCGCGTACGTTTTACCTCGTCCAATACGAGGCAGCGGAGGCGATCATCCGGGCGAGGTTTGAGCAAGTCATCCTCGCTCAGTCCATGCTGCTCATAGTGTTGACGCGGTAGGTAAATGCGTCCACGGCCTGCATCTTCCGCGACGTCGCGAAGGATGTTCGTCAGCTGGAATGCCAACCCGCAATCAATGGCAGCCGATTGTGGAACGGGACCATCAAATTCCCAGATATGCAAACAGGCAAGCCCGACCGCCGATGCAACCAAGTAACAGTAGTGTTCAACCTGTTCGTAGGTATCAAATCTTGTTTTCTGCTGATCGGCCAATACTCCGTCGACAATCTCAAGCAGATAGCGAGACGGAATTTCGTATCGCAGTGAGGCATCACGCAGCGCGGGCAAAATCTCGCTCGCGCGTCGATGCAAATCGATTGGCCATCCTTTTGTGCTCGCCGAACCCTCGGGCAGCAAACCGTCTGGAAGCACGACGTGTTCGACCGGCCGATCCGCGATGAGGTTGATCGCAACCGCTTGCCGCCACCAATTCAACCATCGAGTCCTGAGAGACGTTGGCTCGTTGCAATCGCCCAAGTCGTCAGTCGTTCGAGCGAAGGCATAGAGCGCGCACATCGCCTCGCGTTTGGGCTTCGGCAGAAGCCAAAACGATCGATAGAAGTTGCTGCCACTGCGTCGCGAGATACGACGAACGTGGCGGTAGCTGCTTGTGGTCGCTGCGTCCATTTGCAACATGATACCCCTGCGTCGAGGAATTGGCTGCTAGCCCTTGATTGGCCAAACCAGCGGACGTGTCCAAAATGCCACGGCAATCAAGGCTCTCGACGTGGCAGTCGCCACCCTTGAGCTCGCGCAATCAGAGTCGCCGTGCCAACGCTCTCAGGACAAGTTTCGCCTGTCCCCACTTACTGACCTTGGGGCGTTCTCGGAGAACGTCGTAGTCGACCCGGCGAATGGCCTCCAATGTCTGGAGTCCACCATGAGCGAAGAGCTTGATGTCGTTTGCCAGCCACGGGACGACCCGCCCGGCAAGGGGCAATCCCTTTCGAAACATTTCTTCGGCTCGATCACATTCTTCAGCCAGAAGCTTCCGCAGCGATCGCGGAGTCGACTTGTCAGCCAGCATCGACTCCTCGACCCCGAAACGAGCCATTTGATCACTCGGAAGGTAAATCCGCCCCATTTCATAGTCACGTCCGACGTCCTGCCAAAAGTTCGCCAGTTGCAAGCCGCTGCAAATGAGGTCCGAGTAACGCAGGTTCTCCTCGTCGATTGAATCGCCGAGTTGCAGCACGATTCGGCCGACAGGATTGGCAGAACGGCGACAGTAATCGAGCAGTTCGTCGATGGACGCATAGTGGTGCTTCGTTTGGTCCTGGCGAAACGCGTCGAGAAGATCCAGAAACGGCTGTTTCGATAGCTGAAACTGCTCGATCGTGGTGGCCAAAGCGAGGAAGAGGGGGTCGCTGGGTTCTCCCGCAAACGCCTCTTCCAAGCAAATCTGAAACCGGTCGAGTTCGGCCAGCGCGACCTCCGGAGTGGGTGATTCATCTGCCAAATCGTCGGCGGTTCGACAATAGGCGTAAACGTTGTAAAACGGTTGGCGAACCTTGCGTGGAA
This sequence comes from Rubripirellula sp., assembly GCA_051010815.1. Lineage (GTDB taxonomy): Bacteria > Planctomycetota > Planctomycetia > Pirellulales > Pirellulaceae > Rubripirellula. Next base: position 335 of record JBPCVD010000709.1, on the reverse strand, counting down.
GCAAAATGCTCGCGACCAAAAAGTTTTCGTAGTGCGAAGTCGCTAGCTCACGCGTCATCCGCTCGGCGAGTCGGAGCGATTCGGCCTGACGAGAGCTTGCGGCCCCGGGATCCCGGCTCACCGATTGGGAATCGTGGTTAGACGATTGCACCCCTGCACGGTTATGCTGGGACGATTCGGAGGCTTCGCCTTGATTGCGATCGTCGCGTGGTTCCCGGGGATGACTCAAAAACGACACCCAGTCTGTGGATTAGGAATGAAGATCATTTTGGCGGCTCCGCGAGGTTTCTGCGCCGGTGTGAACATGGCGATCGATTCACTCGATTTGACGCTAC